>CANQCF010000001.1 GCA_947589505.1 uncultured Acetatifactor sp.
TCCATGTCGTGTAAGGCGGCGGTAAAGGGGAACCGGCCTTTGAGCTTTCCGGAGGCGGAGACGCTGATCGACGAGCTCTTGACGCTGGAAAACCCGTATAACTGCCCTCACGGCCGTCCCACCATCGTCTCCATGACGAAGTATGAGATGGACCGGAAGTTTAAGCGGATCGTGGACTGACTTGGGTCTCGGCGCAAAATCAAAAGCAGAAAGAGGATGGGATCCGTTATGAAACAACCTTTGATCGTGTTGACCGGTCCCACCGCGGTGGGAAAAACCAGGCTTTCCCTGCGGCTGGCAAAAGCCGTAAACGGGGAGATCCTGTCCGCGGATTCCATGCAGGTCTACCGGTACATGGACATCGGCTCCGCCAAGATCAAACCGGAGGAAATGCAGGGAATCCCGCACCATATGATCGACATTCTGGATCCATGGGAGCCCTTTAACGTCGTGTCGTTTCAGGAAAAAGGCCGGGAATGTCTGACCGGGATCTATGAGCGGGGGCATATTCCCATCGTCGCGGGAGGAACCGGCTTTTATATTCAGGCCCTATTAAAAAACGTGGATTTTACGGAAAATGAGGAAGATACGGCGTATCGCCTGGAACTGGAGAGACTCGCGAATGAAAAAGGGGAGGCCTATCTGCACGGAATGCTTCGGCAGATCGACCCGGACTCCGCGGAGGCAATCCACCCGAACAATCGCAAGCGTGTCATCCGGGCCCTGGAGTTTTATCACCTGACGGGAACTCCCATATCGGAACACAACCGGCGGGAGAGCGGGAAGGAAAGCGCTTACCAGTCCTGTTATTTCGTGCTGAACGATCTGAGGGAGCGGCTGTACCAAAGAATTAATGAGCGGGTGGACGAGATGGCGGAGCAGGGGCTTATAGAGGAGATCCGCCGCCTTCGGGAGATGGGCTGCACCCGGGATATGGTGTCCATGCAGGGGCTTGGCTATAAGGAGCTGTTTGCCTGGCTGGAGGGGGAGTGCTCCCTGCCGGAGGCCCTGGATATGGTGAAATTGAACACCCGGCATTTCGCAAAGAGGCAGCTCACCTGGTTCCGGCGGGAAAAGGATGTGATCTGGGTGAATAAAAACGAATTTAACTATGACGAAGAAGCGATTTTAAGTTTTTTGCTGGAAAAGATCGCAGAACGGGGGATCTGGAAAACAGGCTGTGTCTGACCGTGTCCTATATCGCCTTTAGAGATAAGGACGAAAGACACTTTTTGCCCGCCATAATAAGACTGTCATTTTATGATACGGCTGTCAAACATTTGAATGTCAAAGATATGTGAATATATTCCAATGATAGATTCTACAGATTGGACTTCTGAATGAACAGGAAAGGATAGATTTGCGATATGCAGCATGATCTGAAACAACAGTATGAAGCCATGGGGATCTCCGCCCCCGTCTATGAATTTGGAGAGAAAATCCTGGAAAACCTGAGGGAACGCTTTGGGGAGATCGATCGGACTGCGGAGTTTAACCAGCTGAAAGTGCTGGGGGCCATGCAGAAGCATCAGGTCAGCGAGGCCTGCCTTCTGGGAACCACGGGATACGGCTATAATGATCTGGGACGGGATACCCTGGAGGAAGTCTACGCCTCTGTCTTTCACACGGAGGCGGCGCTGGTCAGACCTCAGATCACCTGCGGCACCCATGCCCTGGCCCTGGCGCTGATGAGCAACCTGCGGCCCGGGGATGAGCTCTTTTCTCCCGTTGGGAAGCCCTATGATACCCTGGAGGAGGTCATAGGAATCCGGCCCTCCAAGGGATCGCTTGCGGAGTATGGGATCAGCTATCGGCAGACGGACCTCCTTCCGGACGGAAGTTTTGATTTTGAAACTGTCAGGAAAAATATAAACGAGAAGACAAAACTGGTCACGATCCAGCGATCCAAGGGCTATCAGACAAGGCCCACCCTCTCTGTCAAACGGATCGGCGAACTGATTTCTTTTATAAAGGCCATAAAACCGGATGTCCTCTGCATGGTGGACAACTGCTACGGGGAATTTGTGGAAACCATAGAGCCCTCGGACGTTGGGGCGGACATGGTGGTGGGGTCCCTGATCAAGAATCCCGGCGGGGGTCTGGCTCCCATCGGCGGCTATATCGCCGGCAGGCGGGAGTGCGTGGAGAACGCGGCGTACCGCCTGACCAGCCCCGGACTCGGGAAAGAGGTGGGGGCTTCCCTGGGAATTCTTCCCCAGTTCTATCAAGGGCTTTTCCTGGCGCCCACCGTCACCGCCTCTGCCTTAAAGGGGGCTATCTTTGCGGCGAACATCTATGAGTCCCTTGGCTTTCCGGTAGTGCCAAACTCTGTGGAGAGCCGGCACGACATTATCCAGGCCGTGACTTTTGGAACCCCGGAGGGAGTGATCGCCTTCTGCGAGGGGATCCAGGCGGCGGCGCCGGTGGACAGCCACGTAAAGCCGGAGCCCTGGGACATGCCCGGGTACGACGCGAAAGTCATCATGGCGGCGGGAGCTTTTGTCTCCGGATCGTCCATAGAGCTTTCGGCGGACGGGCCCATCCGGGAGCCTTACGCGGTCTATTTCCAGGGGGGCCTCACCTGGCCCCACGCGAAATTTGGCATCCTGAGATCCCTGGAGAGTCTTGTCGGAAAAGGGATCGTTACCCTTTGAAAAAGGGGTGCCTTCCGGGAAATGCAGGCAGAAAATTACCTTTTTCGTCGAATTTTTCCGAAAAAAAGAATATGAAATTTATATACAGATGTCCTATTTTGTGATACCATATACAAGTGTGGGGAAAGGACAAAAGAGAAGGAGGTATCTGATTGAAGAAAGTCAACTGGCTTTTGGTGATCGTCATTCTGATAGGATTTGTGATCGGCAGATTTATCGGAACATACTTTGACGGTACATTCCTGAACTACGGGCAGGCTTTTGGGCTGAGCAGTCCCGTTGTTCTGGATATGGGCTTTATCGTATTTACATTTGGACTGAGCATACATATCACGATAGCCAGCGTGATCGGTGTTGTGATCGCGCTCGTGGCGTACCGGCTGCTCAGATAAACAAAAGATTCGGATTCCTCGGAGAAGGTTTGGCAGAAGGAGTCGAATGAAGAAAGAAAAAAAAGAAGCACCCCTGAGCGGCAAGGAGGAGCTGCCCTATGAAAGATTCCTGCGCCTGGGTCCGGGAAATCTGACGGAGGCGGAACTCCTGGCCATCATTCTGCGGACCGGGACCCCGGATCACCCCGCGTTGGACCTGGCGAACCAGGTTCTTGACCTTGCAAAGTATCCGCGGACAGGTCTTCTGGGACTGTACGACATCAGCCTGGAGGAACTCATGGGAATCAAGGGGATCGGGCAGGTCAAGGCCGTAAAGCTGAAGTGCCTCACGGAGTTGTCCATGCGGTTTGCCCGGGCAAAGGCACAGCTGGGTCTGAACGTCAAGGATCCCGCCACCGTCGCGGAGTATTTTATGGAAAAACTCCGGCACCGTAAGACGGAGTGCGTGTATCTGGTATGCCTGGACGCTAAGGGACAGCTGATCTCCGAGAGAAAGCTTTCGGATGGCTGCGTGAATATGGCGCTGATTCCGCCCAGGGAAATTTTTTTGGCAGCGCTGGAGAGCAGGGCGGTGAATCTGATCCTGGTTCATAATCATCCCAGCGGGAACCCCTCGCCCAGCACTCAGGACAGGGAGCTGACGGGGGCTGTGTCTTCAATGGGAAAGGTCCTGGGGATACCGCTTTTGGATCACGTTATTATTGGGGATAATACTTATTACAGTTTTCGGAATGAGAAAGCGTTGTGATACGGTACTCAAAAAGAGAAAGGAGCATAAAATTGGTGTTTAATGCTTACGGTATCGACCTCGGTACCAACAATATCAAAATATATGATAAAAACGAGGATAAAGTGGTCATAGAAAAAAATATGATCGCGATCGAGAATAAAAACACGCTTTTTGCGTATGGCAATTCCGCTTTTGAAATGTTTGAAAAGGCGCCTGGAAATATCAATATCACGTATCCGCTTTCCAACGGCGTGATAGCGGATATCCGGAACATGGAGATCCTTGTGAGGTATTTTATCTCTGATCTTCAGATGGGGAATGTGAAGCCGGCGGATTTTTACATCGCGGTGCCCACCGATGTGACCGAGGTGGAAAAAAGAGCCTTTTACGACCTGATCAAGGATGCGGGCGTCAAGGCGAAAAAGATCATGGTGGTGGAAAAGGCCGTGGCGGACGGCCTGGGACTGGACATCGACGTAAAAAATTCCCAGGGGGTTATCGTGATCAACGTGGGATACGAGACCACGGAGATCTCCATTCTTTCCCTGGGAGGCATCGTGCTCAGCAGGCTGATCAAGGTGGGGGGACTGAAATTTGATCAGTCCATTCAGAATGCGGTGCGCAAGGAATTTTCCCTGATCATCGGCGGAAAGACTGCCGAAAACATAAAAATCAACCTGAAAGAACTCGAGGAAAAGGAAGAGAGCGCGGTGGTCTATGGACGGGATATTGTGACCGGACTTCCGGTGGAGCGGACGATCCCCACAAAACTCGTGGTGGACTCCCTGGAAGAGCATTTCAACACGATTGTGGACAATGTAAAGGTGATTCTGGAGAGGACGCCGCCCGAGCTGGCCGCGGATATCTTCCGGCACGGCGTGTATCTGACCGGAGGCGCTTCCCAGGTAAATCATCTGGCCGACAGAATTGCCTCCGGCACGGGACTGAAAGTGAACATTGCAGAGGAGCCTACGGCGAGCGTGGCGCTGGGACTTGCAAAAATCATCAAGGACGACAATTATAAATCTGTAGCCTATGCAATTGAAGGGATGGGTAAATGAGTCCGATTGTAAAGCGAAAAGGGAGAAAGTTTTCCGTGCCGGACAAGTACATTCTCTTTGCGCTGACAATCTGCTGCAGCGCCATGATGCTCCTCACCTTCGGCACAAGCATCTTTGACAAACCTTTTAACAATATCGTGGGGTATGTCATGGTGCCGTTTGAGAGGGGGATCGGGGAGGCCGGAGCCTGGATTGCCGGGAGGTCGGAAGAACTGGTGCAGATCCGCTCTCTCCTGGAGGAAAACGAGGCGTTAAAAGAGCAGGTCGCACTTCTCACGGAGGAAAACACGCTCCTTCAGCAGGACAAATACGAATTGAATAAGCTCAGGCAGTTGTTTGAACTGGACGAACAATACGAAAGCTATAACAAAGTGGGGGCAAGGATCATACTCAGGGACTCCGGAAACTGGTACGCCTCCTTTATCATTGACAAGGGTTCGGCCGACGGTTTGAGGGAGGATATGAACGTGATTGCTGAAGGCGGGCTGGTGGGGCGTCTCAGCAACGTCGGCCCCAACTGGTCCAAGGTCACGGCGATCATTTCCGACAACGCGAATGTCAGTGGAATGACCCTGGCGACAGAAGACAACCTGATCGTCTCCGGAAACCTGCAGTCCATGAGCGATGGAGTGATCCTCTTTTCCCAACTGGTGGATTCCAAGGAGGCCGTACAGGTCGGAGATAAGATTGTCACGTCAGACATCAGCGACAAGTTTTTGCCTGGGATCCTGATCGGATACATAATGACGATAGAGCCGGATAACAACAACCTCACAAAATCGGGGACCCTGATCCCGGCGGTTGATTTTGAACACCTTTCCGAGGTGCTTGTGATCACGGATCAGAAACAGACAGTGGAAGAAGAGTAGGATATGTCATGCTGAGAATTGTTTTGACCGGTTTGGTCATTTTCATAAGTTTTCTGCTGCAGACCAGCGTTTTCTCCTGGCTGCCTACGGATGTATGCCCGAATCTCTTTATTATTCTCACCGCCTCCTGCGGATTTATGGCGGAGGAACGGGCGGGACTGCTTGTGGGGTTTACCTGCGGGCTGCTGTATGATGTTTTTTTCGGGGATATCATCGGGTTTCACGCGCTTTTGTATATGTATATCGGTTTTGTAAACGGGAAATTTGCCCGGGTGTTCTATCCTGAGGATATCAAGCTTCCCCTGGCTCTGATCACAGTCAGTGATCTGACGTACAGCCTGATCTGCTACATCACGCAGTTTCTGGTGCGGGGACGTCTCGATTTCCCCTTTTATTTTCTGAAGGTGATTTTTCCGGAGGTCGTCTGCACTCTGGTGGCGACGCTGGTGTTCTATCCGATCATTCTGAGATGGAACGAATGGCTCAGGGACAGAGAGAGAAGGAGCGAACAGAAATTTGTTTGAGGACATGCGTCGAAAGGCAATTAAATATCTGACCAGCAGGATAACGATCCTTACCCTGATCTTTATCGCTCTGGGTATTGTTCTGCTCCATCGGTGCTTCCAGCTTCAGATTGTGAACGGGCAGGAATATCTGGATGAATTTATCCTCATGGTGGAAAAAAGCAGGGATATTTCCTCTACCAGGGGCAATATCTATGACAGAAACGGCAATCTTCTGGCCTATAATGAGCTGGCATATTCTGTAAAAATCGAGGACGTCTTTGAAAACGGAAGTACAAAAAACCAGAAGATGAACGAGACCATCTGCCGCCTGATCGACCTTGTGGAGAAGAACGGAGATCATGTGATCACCGATTTTAAGATTGTCGTAAATGAGGACAATCAGTTTGAGTTTACGGTGTCCGGCACTTCGCTGCTGCGTTTTTTGGCGGATGTGTACGGGTACACCTATATCGACGAGCTGGACAAGGAAGAGCGTAACGCCTCCGCACAGGATGTGATGGAGTTTCTGAGCGGACCGAAGATGTATGCGATCGGCAGGTACAGTGTGGAGGGGGACCGCAACTCCGACTTTTTATGCGGGGAGGGATACAGCAGGGAAGACTGGCTGAAACTGGTGACCATACGGTACGCCATGGCACTCACATCCTTCCGAAAATATATCGGAACCATTGTGGCGACAAACGTCTGTGAGAAGACTGTGGCTGTGATCATGGAAAACTCCGCGGATCTCCCGGGGGTTACCATTGAAGAAGACACCGTCAGACGCTATGTGGACAGCGTTTATTTTGCCCATGTGCTGGGGTACACCGGAAAAATTTCTTCTGAAGAACTTGCCGACCTGAATCAAAAGGCGGTCGAAAACGGCGGCAGCGCCGATACATACGGGCTCAACGACGTGGTGGGAAAGAGCGGCATTGAAAGCTATATGGAGACCACGCTGCAGGGGAGCAAGGGATATGAGAAGGTGATCGTGGATAAGATGGGAAAAGTCATCCGGATCCTGGAGCGGCAGGAGGCAACCTCCGGAAAGGACGTATACCTCACCATCGATAAACAACTCACGGAAGCGGTCTACGATATTCTGGAACAGCACCTTGCCGGTCTTGTCGCCAGCAAGATTGCGAATATCAAGGAGTATATCCCCAGGCAGAATGCAAGCAGTTCAGACATCCTGATCCCTATCTATGACGTTTATTTTGCTCTGATCAACAACAATATTATTGATGTGAAACACTTTGAAGGCGGAAAAGCCGGAGAGACAGAACAAGCGGTTTACCAGAGTTTCCTCACGTATCGCAGTCAGGTTTATGACAGGCTCCGGGAGGAGCTCCTGGAGAAGAAAACACCTTATAACAAGCTGTCGAAGGAGTATCAGGTCTATCAGAGCAACATCGTCTCCCTGCTGAACCGAAACGGCGTGATTCTCTCGGATCTGATCAGCGACAAGGATCCCATGTATATCGCCTGGACCACGGAGGAGACCATCAGCCTGCAGGAATACCTGATGTACCTGATCACCCAGAACTGGATCGACGGGAGCCTTTTGGATCTCACTGAAGAATATTCGGATTCCGCTGAAGAGTATGCAAAGCTGGTTGACTATATTATAGACATGGTGGATACAAACACCGAGTTTCAAAAGCGTTTTTATAAATATATGCTTTTGAACGATGTGATCACCGGAAAACAGATCTGTATAATTCTCTGTGAGCAGAGACAGGTGGAGGTTCCGCTGGAGGATGAGGATGCGCTGTACAGCGGCAGGCTGACGCCCTATCAGTTTATGATGAACCGCATCAACAATATCGACATTACGCCTGCACAGCTGGCTTTGGACCCCTGTAACGGGTCTGTGGTTATCACCGACGTCAACACGGGCGAAGTGCTGGCGCTGGTCTCTTATCCGGGTTACGATAACAACAAGCTTGCGAATTCCATCGACGCAGAATATTACGCGAAACTGAATTCGGACAAGTCCTACCCCTGGAACAATTACGCCACACAATATAAAGCGGCACCGGGTTCTACGTTCAAGATGGTTGTGGCATCAGCCGGCCTTATGGAAGGCGTGATCAGCCTGAACACCTCTATCCGCTGTACGGGAACTTATACCAATGTGACCCCTTCTCCGAGATGCTGGAATGTGTGGGGACACGGCGGGGAAAATGTGACGACCGCCATCCGGGATTCCTGCAACTTTTTCTTTTATGACGTGGGGTACCGCCTTGCTGCGAAGAACGGTTCCTTCGATGCGGATTCGGGATTGAATCTTCTCTATCAATATGCGGACTTTTACGGTTTAACGGAGAAATCAGGCGTGGAAATTACAGAGGCGTCTCCGGATGTCTCGGACAATGATCCGGTCCGGTCCGCCATCGGTCAGGGCGGCAACAGCTTTACCACCGTAGGCCTGGCAAGATATGTTTCGGCCGTGGCAAATTCCGGAACCGTTTATGACCTGACCCTTCTGGACCGGGTTGCGGACCAGAGCGGAAATGTGTTGGAAGAGTTTGCGCCTAAAATCCGCAATATTGTGGACATGCCCGCGCAGAACTGGGATGCGATCCACAAAGGTATGCGGATGGTAGTTCAGAGCAAGAGCTACCTGAAGGATCTGGGAATTGAGATCGCCGGAAAGACCGGTACCGCCCAGCAGTCCAATTCCAGACCGAGCCACGCGCTGTTTGTCTGCTACGCGCCTTATGAGGAACCGGAGATTGCAATAGCAACCCGTATTCCCTTTGGATATTCTTCCGACTATGCGGCGCAGGTTACCAAGGATGTTTTGATGTACTATTATGGCTTGGCGGAAGAAACAGATCTGATTACCGGAACCGCAGACACCCCGGAATCCGGCGTGTCTAATGAGATGTAACCAACAGTTCAGCCAGCCGCCGGATCTGCGGAAAAAACATGCTTGCATGATTTTTTCCGCAAACCTGGCGGCTGAGGGAACGCCATAACATGAGCAAGGGAGCCGCGGAGCGGCGAAGAGCGCGTCAGCGCGGCCTTGCGAATGTATGGCGTGGCTGAACTGTTGATCCGACAGGGAAGAACGCCATAACATGAGCAAGGGAAGCCGCGGAGCGGCGAAGAGCGCGTCAGCGCGGCCTTGCGAATGTATGGCGTGGCTGAACTGTTGATCCGACAGGGAAGAACGCCATAACATGAGCAAGGGAGCCGCGAAGCGGCGAAAAGCGCGTCAGCGCGGCCTTGCGAATGTATGGCGTGGCTGAACAATGCAGATTTAGAAGGAGCAGTTTATGAAAGAGAACGTGCGGATCAAGAGTTTTCCTAACGGCTTGATTCTTCAGCTTTGTGAGGAGGTATCCTTCAGCGATATTCTTCGGGAAACCGCCCAAAAATTTTCGGACGGCAGAGCTTTTTTCGGAAATGCGGCGGTCGCGGTTACCTTCCAGGGGCGTGCGCTGAGCCGCAGTGAGGAACTGCACCTTGTGGATGTCATACAGGACAACTGTGATCTCCGGGTAGTCTGTGTCGTCGCAAAGGACGAGGCGCAGAACAAGCTTTTTGTAAAGGCTGTTCAATATACAGAACGCCAGAGGATTGCGGATACTGTACTAGGGGAGGATATCCAGGTCTTCCGCGGAGACCTCACGGGAGGCGAAAAGCTGGATACGCCCAGCAGCATTATCATTCTGGGGGATGTGCACAGCGGATGCAGCGTTCATTCCGCTAAAAATATCCTGATCCTGGGGTCCCTTTACGGGGAAGCCTATGCCGGGCTCGGCGAGGACGGAAGGGATCGATTTGTCATCGCTTTGGAAATGACGCCGGAAAACCTTATCATCGGCGATTTCAAATACAACGCCCCAAAGAAAGCTATCTGGGGAAAAAGAAAAAAGGAGCAGTTACTCGTTGCCAGTATACAGGAGGATAAAATTCAGATCCAGGAATTTACCAAGGAATTACTGAGTGTGTTTTAAGCGTGCGTCATCTTTGCGGCGGACGCCGTGAAGGTGGAACAGAGCCGCGCCTGCGGTCCTGCAAAACGGCGCAGGACGGGACGATGCATTAAAACGGATTCAGGGGACGACAGGATAGCCGAAAAGAAAGAATGGAGGTATTCTATGGAAAGCAATGTCATTGTCGTCACATCCGGTAAAGGCGGAGTGGGAAAGACCACCACTACCGCAAATGTGGGAACGGGTCTTGCTAAACTTGGAAAGAAAGTGTGTCTGATCGACACGGACATCGGTCTTCGGAACCTGGACGTGGTCATGGGGTTGGAAAACCGGATCGTTTATAACCTTGTGGACGTGATAGAGGGGAGCTGCAGGATCAAGCAGGCGCTGATCCGGGATAAGCGCCACCAGGGACTCTACCTGATGCCCTCGGCACAGACGCGGGACAAATCGGCGGTTTCCCCGGGGCAGATGGTAAAAGTCATTGAGCATTTGAAAGAACAATTTGACTACATTATTCTGGATTGCCCCGCAGGGATCGAACAGGGATTCCAGAATGCCATTGCCGGCGCACAGCGCGCTATCGTGGTGACAACCCCGGAAGTCTCGGCGATCCGGGATGCGGACCGTATCATTGGACTGCTGGAAGCCAACGGTTTCAGTCAGATGGATCTGATCATTAACAGGCTGCGTCCGGAGATGGTGCGAAGGGGGGATATGATGTCTTCCGACGATGTCGTTGACATCCTGGGGATTCCGCTTCTCGGGATCATCCCCGACGATGAGAATGTCGTGATTTCGACGAACCAGGGCGAACCTCTGGTGGGGAGTTCCTCCCCGGCAGGACTTGCTTACAACAATGTAGTAGGTCGTCTGGAGGGACAGGAAATCCCCTTCCTGAATTTTGAAAAGAGTATTTCATTTTTCGCCAGAGTAACGGGAATATTTCATAGAGTCTGAGGAGGCGGGAGTATGCGTTTCGTGAATTTCTTTAAGCGAAAGAGCTCCTGCCAGGTGGCGAAGGATCGTCTGAAGATCCTACTTATTTCGGATCGCGTGAACTGTTCGCCGGAGATGATGGAGCTGATAAAGAAAGATATCACAAAAGTGATCTCGAAGTACATGAAGATAGACACGGATCATATGGAGATCCAGATCTGTGCCAAAAAGGGAAACAATACCAAGAGCAGGATGCCGGCGCTCTATGCCAGCATTCCGATCCTGGATATCCATAAGCAGAGCGGACAGGCTTTGTAAAGGGAAAAAGACATATGTTTACGCGCATAAGATTAAAAAATATTGATTTTAAGTTGATTTTTCTTATATTGACTCTGTCGGTCATCGGCATTTTTGCCATAGGCAGTGCGGAGGAATCACTTCAGTCAAAGCAAA
The DNA here is from genome assembly GCA_947589505.1 of uncultured Acetatifactor sp. GTDB lineage: Bacteria > Bacillota > Clostridia > Lachnospirales > Lachnospiraceae > Acetatifactor. Next base: position 11,552 of record CANQCF010000001.1, read on the forward strand.
TGGCTGGAGTGATCGCCGGTGCCCTGATCATGCTTGTCATCGCCGTCTTCAACTATTCATTCCTTTTGAAGTTTTACTGGCTGATGTATCTGCTGAACATGGCGCTTCTGATAGCGGTAAGGCTGGCCGGAGAGGATGGACACGGGGCGCAGAGGTGGCTGAAAATCGGAGGAATCCAGTTTCAGCCTTCCGAAACTGCGAAAATCCTGTTGATTTTATTCTTCGCACAGTTTATTATGAAATATAGGGAGAAATTAAATACTTTTAAGATTATTGCAAGCTGTGTGCTGCTGGTCTTGATCCCCTGGACGCTCATCGTCATCCAGCCGGATCTGTCCACCAGCATTGTACTGGCGGTTCTCTTCTGCATGATCATGTACGTGGCGGGGCTGAAATACAGGATCATATTCGGGGTCCTCGGGATCCTGGTTCCGACGTTTCTTGTCCTGATCGCGCTGGCCCTGCAGGGGGACATCAAATTCATCAAGGGGTATCAGCTCAACCGGATCAATGCCTGGAGATTCCCGGAGGAATACGCCACGGCGGAGGCCCTTCAACAGCTGAATTCCATTATGGCCATCGGTTCGGGGCAGTTGGAAGGAAAGGGGTACAAAAACAACGAGATCACTTCCGTAAAGAACGGGGATTTTCTGATGGAGGAACAGACGGACTTTATTTTTGCCGTCATCGGTGAGGAATTCGGGTTCCGCGGAAGTGTGGTGATCGTAGTGCTTTTGACTTTGATCGCTCTGGAGTGTCTCTCTGTGGCGAGAAAGGCGAAAGACCTTGCGGGGACGATCATTGCGGCGGGTATGGGGTCACTGATCGCTTTTCAGGGCTTTATCAACATCGGCGTCGCCACGTTTCTCCTTCCGAATACCGGCCTGCCGCTGCCGTTTGTCAGTTCCGGGCTCACGTCCTTAATGAGCCTGTATATGGGAATGGGGTTTGTCCTGAACGTAAGACTTCAGGCGAAAGAAAGAAGCTCTTCTGAAGACTGATCCGGCAGGGGGAGGGGCTCCGGAAATTTTTCGGATAGAACAGGAAAATTTCGGAAGCCCGGCTGCGTTTGGTACTCCAGGGGGCGGAGAGGGGACTTTAGAGTCCGGAGAGGGTATGAAAGATGAATATTGCATTGATCGCGCATGACGCGAAAAAGAAGCTGATGCAGAATTTCTGCATCGCTTACAGGGGGATTTTGAGCAAAAATGAGCTGTACGCCACGGGAACGACGGGAAAGCTGGTGGAGGAAGTGACCAACCTTTCGATTCACAAGTTCCTGGCGGGGCATCTCGGAGGAGAGCAGCAGATCGGGGCCCAGATTGAACACAATCAGATGGATCTTGTGATTTTTCTCAGGGATCCTCTTACGCCAAAGTCTCATGAACCGGATGTGAACAATGTGGTAAGGCTGTGTGATATGTATAATATACCGCTGGCGACGAATCTCGCCAGTGCGGAACTGATGATAAAGTCCCTTGACAGAGGAGATTTAGAGTGGCGTGAGATGTATAAGTAGACGGTTATCTATATTGTTATCGGGATGCGTTCTGTTCCTGGCCGGATGCGGGAAGACCTCTTTCTCCCTGCCTTATTCATCCACTTCTTTTATGAACAGCAGATACTCTGCAGAAGATGCGGCCGGCGGAAGAGCGGAGGGCTTTGCAGAGGATCTCTGCGTCGTCACAGACGATGTGCTTCGGGATGGCGTGAACATTGAAAACGCCGGAGCGGCCGGATTGTTCGATGTGAAGAATGCGGAGACGCTTTATGCGAAGTCGGTGCATAAGCAGTTGTATCCTGCCAGCATGACCAAGGTTATGACAGCTCTGGTTGCACTGGAAAACGGCTCTCTGGATCAGGTCCTTACGGTTTCGGATGCGGTGAAGATCACGACGCCGGGGGCGGCGGTGGCAGGCCTGAAGACGGGAGATACAATGACGCTGGACCAGGCGCTGCACATCATGATGCTCTCCTCGGCGAATGACGTGGCTCTTCTGATCGCGGACTGTATTGGCGGCGGGGTGGACAATTTCCTGCAGATGATGAATGACAGGGCCAAGGAACTGGGAGCGACCCATACGCATTTCACAAATCCAAATGGATTGCCGGATACGGAGCATTATACGACGGCGTACGACATGTATTTGATCTTTAACGAGGCGCTGAAGTATGATACTTTTTCTCAGATATTGAATATGTCCAGCTACCAGACCAGCTATCACGACAAAAGTGGGAAGGAAATCTCATACAGCGTGCAGAGCACGAACCGGTATCTGACGGGACAGGTCCAGGCACCTGCCAATGTGACGGTACTGGGAGGAAAGACCGGAACGACGAATGCGGCGGGACACTGTCTGGTCCTGCACTGCAAGGATACCAAGGGAAATTCCTATATTGCAGTCGTGATGCAATGTGTCGACGGGGACACCCTCTACGCGGAGATGACGGAATTGTTGGAGGAAATAAACAATTTGTAGTTGTTTTTTGGGTTCAGTTATTTTATAATGAATGCAGGGACTTAAATTGAAACGAGGCAATTTAAGAGATAGTACAAAAAAATACATCTTAGGAGGATGCACCAATGATTCAGTTGATCGTAGGCGAAAAAGGAAAAGGCAAGACAAAACAGTTATTGGATAAAGTGAATAGTGAAATCAAGTCCATCAGCGGAAATATTGTATATCTGGATAAGAGCGCAAAACATATGTATGAGCTGAACAATAAGGTTCGGCTGATCGACGTCTCACAGTACATGATCGAGAACAGCGATGAATTTGTCGGATTTATCTGTGGAATCCTGTCCCAGGATCATGATCTTCAGCAGATGTATTTTGACAGCTTTTTGAAAATTTCCGCATTGGACGGGAAGGACATGACAGGAACCATCCGGAAACTGGAGAAGATCAGCGAGGCATTTAAGGTTGATTTTATCCTCAGCGTATCCATGAATGAGGCTGATCTTTCGGAAGAACTGAAGAATAAAGTCATTGTTTCTCTGTGATGGGAAAAGCAATAGTATCGGATTAGGAAAAGCCTCGGAGATAGCCCGGGGCTTTTCCTTGCTGGGACAACAGCATGGAGGCATTCAGATTTGGCGGTTTCAAAAAAGAAAAAGAGAAGAAAACGTGATTCCTCATGGGAGAGGGGCTTTTCCCTTTTGCCGAATATCGGCCTGGTGATTTTCGGTCTGATCCTTGTCTATGTGATCATTTATGTCATCGTTTATTTTAATGCGAATCATGTGGAAAGATATGAAGTGCGGGAGGGTTCCCTCACTGTGGGAAACGTCTACACCGGGATTGCTTTGCGGGAAGAAGAGGTTTTTGAAAACGAGACGGCGGGGTACATCAATTTCTTTATCTATGACGGAGAACGCACCGCAGTAGGAGATCTTGTATATACGATCGATGAGACAGGCCGGCTGGATACGGGGAACCAAAATCAGTTTGAGGAAAGTACCCTGTCCGATCAGGAGCTTCGGGAGTTTCGCAGCGAGATCATTGACTATATGCATGGTTTTGACGAAACAAATTTTGAGAGCGTGTATGATTTCAAGCATTCTCTGAAAAACACCATTGCAAAGATCTCAAACGCCAATCTCATTAATAATATAGAGAATCTGAGCGGTTCGGATGTCATTAAATACTGTTATGCCAGTGACACAGGCGTTATCTCTTACTGGACGGACGGATATGAACTCAAAAAGCCGGAGGATCTTACGGAAGAGGACTTTACGCGGGAAAGTTATGAAAAAGTTCCAGTCATTGGAGAGGAACTGCTGGAAAAGGATGTACCCGCCTACAAGCTCTGTACCAGCGAGCTCTGGGATATCGTCATACCCATTGATCCCGAGAGGGGGGCCGAACTGGAGGCTGAGGAGTATGTAAAAGTTCGCTTCTTAAAGAACCAGTATGAGTCATGGGCCTCCGTGAAAATGATCAGCGGGGCGGATGGAAAAACTTATTTAAAACTGAATTTCAACAATTCCATGGTGACTTTTGCCGCCGACCGCTTCCTGGATATTGAATTGATCGTGGAGGCGGAAAAGGGGTTGAAAATTCCTCTTACCGCCATTGTAGAGAAGGAATTTTATCTTCTGAATGGGGATTTCCTCATCGACGAGGGCCAGAAGGGAAAGCGCACGGTGATCCGTCAGTGTTACCTGGAAGACGGGACGATTTCGACGGAAAATGTGACTGTCGATGTATACAGCTATGACGATGAAACTCAGAAATATTATGTGGATGCGTCAGTCTTAAACACCGGGGACATCCTTCACAAACTGGACAGCCAGGAGACGGCAACCGTCAGCGAGAGGGCGACCCTGATCGGGGTGTACAATATCAATAAGGGATATGCGGACTTTAAGGAGATCAATATTCTCTATGAGAACGATGAGTATGCCATTGTAAAATCCGGAACCGAATATGGACTGCGGGTTTTCGATTACATTGTCCTGAATGCGGATTCCGTTCATGATCAGCAGTTTATCAATCAGTAGAGGGCCCGATATTTCCGCAAAGGTTCTCGGAGGGGCGAAAGGAACGAGTTGTTATGATCGCAGAAAAATATAGGGAAGTTCAGGGAAAAGTGCTGCAGGCCTGTCAAAGAAGTCATAGGAATCCGGAGGATGTCACGCTCATTGCCGTGAGCAAGACCAAACCGCTGGAGGCCCTGCGTGAGGCTTATGAGGCGGGTGCAAGAGATTTTGGGGAAAATAAAGTGCAGGAACTGGTGGAAAAAATTCCGAATCTTCCCGCGGATATCCGGTGGCATATGATAGGTCATCTGCAGCGCAATAAGGTGAAATACATTGTAGATAAGGTGTATATGATCCACAGCGTGGATTCTTTCAAGTTGGCGGAGGAGATCAGCCGCGAAGCCGTAAAGAAAAATCTGACCGTAAAGATACTGATGGAAGTCAATGTGGCCCAGGAGGACAGCAAGTTTGGGGTTTCTGTGGAGGAAGCGCCGCAGCTGGCCGGGGAAATCGCAAAGCTTCCCGGCATATCGCTGGAAGGCCTTATGACGGTCGCCCCGTATGTCAGTGATGCGGAGGAAAACAGAAAGGTTTTTTCACAACTTCGTCAATTGGCTGTTGACATATCAGGTAAAAACATTGATAATATTAGTATGAATGTGCTTTCCATGGGGATGACCGGGGATTACGAGGTTGCCATTGAAGAGGGTGCCTCCCTTGTCAGAGTTGGAACCGGAATTTTTGGAGAACGTAATTATCAGACTTGACAAACGCTAGGTATGAATGCTTTTTATAAAGGAGATTGAATATCATGGGAGTAATGGACAAGTTCTTGAATTACATGAAGCTGAACGAGGATGAGGACGAAGAGTATGAGGACGAATATTACGATGAAGAAGATGAGGATGATATGGAACCCGCGCCCAGAAAGTCTTCCAGTCGGATGGCATCCTCCGGCAGAACTGCATCCTCAGGCAGAAACGAGGAGGAATCCCAAGAAGAGTCTTTGAGAAAACCCATGCGGAGCGGAGCCTCTACCGGCAAGGTGACACCGATCCGTCAGTCCGGCAAAAAGCAGGTGGCGCCAAGCGGCATGGAGGTATGTGTGATCAAACCCACCTCTTTTGAGGATAGTCAGGAGATAACGCAGACGCTTTTGAATAACCGCACGGTAGTGCTGAACTTGGAGGATATTGATGAGTCGATAGCCCAGAGGATTCTGGACTTTACTTCCGGTTCCTGTTACGCGATCAGCGGAAATATGCAGAGGATTTCTAAAGCAATCTTTATTATCACCCCTGCCAGCGTAGATGTCTCCGGAGATTTTCAGGAATTTTTAGACAGTCAGGATTTTTTTGAAAATCTTAATTCCACCATCTTTAACAATTAATGAACGGAAGAAAGAGGAAGATAACAGGATATGTGATGTGAGTCGGGGAGCTTTCCACGGACGTGGAAGGCTCCTGTTTACGATAGCTGTACTGCAAACGGGAGGATAGGGATTTGGCACAGAGACTAAACGTAACGATGAATAAAAAGCCTTGTTATGATATTGTTTTTTCCAAGGGCTGGCAGGAGCTGACGGAAGAGCTGCAGGAGATGGATATTCAGAACCGCAGGATCTGCATTGTGACGGATTCCAATGTAGACCCTCTCTATGGGGAACAGGTTCTGGAGGCCGTTTCCGGCTGCTGCAGGAAGGCTGTGAAATATGTTTTTCCCGCCGGGGAGGAAAATAAAAACCTGGATACGGTAAAAAAGGTTTATACCTTCCTGATCCAGGAGAAATTTGACAGAAAAGATCTTCTTCTGGCCCTGGGGGGCGGGGTTGTGGGGGATCTCACGGGATTTGCTGCGGCCACTTATCTCAGGGGCGTTGATTTCCTGCAGATACCGACCACTCTCTTGGCACAGGCGGACAGTTCCATTGGAGGAAAGACCGGCGTTGACTTTGACGGATACAAAAACATGGTTGGAGCGTTTAAAATGCCGCGTCTGGTCTACATGAACTTTGAAGTGTTAAAAACGCTGGGGGACAGGCAGTATTTCTCAGGTTTTGCGGAGATCATGAAACATGGACTGATAAAGGACTCCGAGTTTTACGAATGGCTGATCAGCAATATGTATGAGATCTGCGAGAGAGATCTGAACGTCGTATCCGAGATGCTGATGAAGAGCTGCACGGTGAAAAAGCTGATGGTGGAAAAGGATCCGACGGAACAGGGGGAAAGGGCGCTCTTAAATCTCGGACATACTGTGGGGCACGCCATTGAGAAGGCAAAAAACTTCGAGCTTTACCACGGGGAATGTGTGGCGCTTGGCACGGTTGCCGCCGCCTATATCTCCTGGAAAAAGAGTTTTCTGTCCATGGAGGAATACTATGAGATCCGCGATATGTTTGTTCCCTTCTATCTGCCGATCACCGTGGATGGGATTGAGCCGGAGACGGTCCTTGGACTGACAAAATCTGATAAGAAGGCTGACGGGGGAAACATCCGTTTTGTTTTGCTGAAAAAGATCGGAAAGGCAGTGATCGACACAACCGTTACCGATGAGGAGATCCTGGCGGCAATCCGGGAGATCTGTTATGAGGAAGGGGCCGTTGATTAATGAGACGTGGAAGGAAAAAAATCATCTGGATATCCCTGGATATACTTTTAGCTGCAGCGCTGACTGTGCTGGATCAGTTTACCAAAAAACTGGCGGCGTCAAAGCTGATGGGGCGTGAACCTTTTGTGATCCTGAAGGGAATCTTTGAACTGGATTATCTGGAAAACAGGGGCTCTGCTTTCGGCATGTTCCAGAATCAAAAGGTTTTTCTGCTCTGCGTAAGCGCTGTCTTTCTGATTCTCATGGCGTATCTTTGGATGCGCATGCCCGCCGAAAAAAAATATCTGCCGATGTATATCGCGGTGGCGGGAATTGTGGCCGGAGGGCTGGGCAACATGATCGACCGTTTCCGGCTCGGCTATGTAATTGATTTCTTTTCGTTTGTGCTGATCCATTTTCCGGTGTTTAATGTGGCGGACATCTGTATCGTGCTTTCCACCATTCTGATGGCGGTTCTGCTGCTCTTTGTCTACCGGGAGGAGGATCTCGCCTTTCTCGCGTGGAAAAGAGGGAAGGATGTTGTTTGATCGAAACCGGACGTATTGTTGAAACCGGACGGACTTGACAGGAAGCGGATTATGGAAGAGATTGCTTTGGAGATTACAGAGGAATATGAGGACATTCGCCTGGACAAGTGCGTCAGTGATCTGATGGGCGAGAAAATCTCCCGCTCTCTGGTTCAGAAACTGATCAAGTCAGGAGAACTGACTGTCAACGGCAGCCCCGTGAAAGTGAGCTATGCCGTAAAACAAGGGGATGAGGTACAGTTTACTTTGCAGGATCCCATAACGCCGGACATTGCGGCGGAAGAGATCCCTTTAAGCATTTTATATGAGGACGATGACCTGCTGATCGTAGATAAACCGAAGGGAATGGTAGTGCACCCGGCGGCCGGACATTATACCGGAACGCTGGTCAACGCCCTGATGTTCCACTGTGCCGGCGGGCTCTCCGGGATCAACGGCGTGCTCCGCCCCGGGATCGTCCATCGGATCGACAAGGATACCAGCGGTTCCCTGGTGGTCTGCAAAAATGACAAAACCCACAGGGATCTGGCGGAACAGTTTAAGGTTCACTCTATCGTCCGGAAGTATTACGCGGTCTGCTGCGGCAATTTTAAGGAAGATACCTTTACCGTGGACCGTGCTATCGGGCGCCACCCGGCGGATCGCAAGAAAATGTGTGTGACCGACAGGCCGGACGGCAGACGGGCCATTACACATTTTCGCGTACTGGAACGCTTTGGAAAATATACTTACCTGGAGTGTACGCTGGAGACGGGCCGTACCCACCAGATCCGGGTGCACCTGGCCAGCTTAAATCACCCTGTTCTGGGAGATCTGGTCTATGGGAACCAGGACTACAAGGGGATCGGACAGATCCTCCACGCAGGCGTCCTGGGGTTCCGGCATCCCGCAAGCGGCGAGTATCTGGAGGTACAGTCACCCCTTCCCGAATATTTTCAGAATGTTTTGCGTTTCTGCAGGCAATGAGGGTAAAGGCAGGAAGAGGAGAAAGAGCAGGAAGAGCAGGAAGAACGGCATCGGCCAACCTGCCGGAACAGGCTTGTCAAAGCGCGAAACTAAGGACGATTTGAAACGGAGCGGGAATGCAGGTGGAGGCTTGTGAACAACGCAGGCTGATCTGTTGCAATTGTGCGCTTTGACTGAAGTGTCGCTTGAGAATTTCGGAAATTTGTGGTATGATTGGAATAGTAAAAAAGAAGGAGGTACGCACTATGAATACTATTATTACGATCGGTCGTCAATTTGGCTCCGGAGGTAGAGAGATCGGAGAGAAGGTTGCGGAGTATTTCGGTATCAAGTGCTACGATAAGGAGCTTCTCACAAGAGCGGCTAAGGAGAGTGGATTCTGCGAGGAGATGATTCAGAATCACGACGAGCGTCCTACGAATTCTTTTTTGTATAACCTGGTGATGGATACCTATTCCTTCGGCTATAACGCTTCTTCATTCGTGGATATGCCCATCAGCCACAAGATCTTCCTGGCCCAGTTCGATACGATCAAGAAGATCGCGGACGAGGGCGCCTGTGTGATCGTGGGCCGCTGTGCGGATTACGCCCTGGAAGATTACAAGAACTGTATCCACCTCTTTATCTATGGAGATGAGAAGACAAAAGTGAAACGCATTATGGAGAAGTACCAGCTCACCGAAGGCAAGGCCCTGGAAATGATCACCAAAAAGGATAAGCAGCGCCAGAGCTATTACAATTATTATTCCTCGAAAAAATGGGGCAAGGCGGACAGCTATGACCTCTGCATCAACAGCAGCGTACTCGGCATCGACGGGACCGTAAAGCTTATCGCCCAGTATGTGGAAGACTTTGAAAAAACCAGTTCAGCCAGCCGCAGCGTTTAGGGAAAAATCGTGCTTGCACGAATTTTTCCCTAAAACCGGCGGCTGAGGGAGCGCCATATCATGAGCAAAGGGAGCTGCGGAGCAGCGAGAAGCGCCGCAGGCGCGGCTTTGCGAATGGCGCGGGCTGAACTGTGCGTGACAGGGGAGTTGGGGGAGAAATCGTGCTTGCACGAATTTTTCTGATAAATAATCAATTAAATATCATGCCCAGGACTTGACATAAGGAAAGAGATTGTGATATGATAACCAAGTGTGCCGCATAACGAGGCAGAAGTGCGCGCAAGCGCCGCCATAGTTAGCGAGTTTTTGATGTAAGGAGGTGCCTTATCATGTACGCAATCATTGCAACAGGTGGAAAGCAGTACAAGGTTTCTGAGGGAGACGTGATCAAGATCGAAAAGATCGACGCTGAAGCCGGAAATACTGTTACTTTTGACCAGGTTATCGCTGTGAGTGACGAATCCCTGAAGGTTGGCGCAGATGTTGCCAACGCCGCAGTTACCGCTACGGTTCTCGAGCAGGGGAGAGGTAAGAAGGTTATCGTGTACAAATACAAGAGAAAGACCGGATACCACAAGAAGAACGGCCACAGACAGCCCTATACCCAGGTAAAGATCGAGAAGATCAATCTGTAATATGACTACCATTGTGATCCGCAAAGACAGCTCAGGAGCATATAAGGGTTTTACCTGCATGGGACATGCAGGATATGCCAAAAAGCGACTGACACATCAGGAACCGGACATCCTCTGCGCCGCCATTTCCGCGTGGACGATCGGAACGATCAACGCGCTGCAGGAACTGGCAGGGGAAAAGCTTTCCGTACAGGCAGAGGAATCCACCGGATTTCTGAAGTGTGATGTGGAGGGCAGTCTGCAGGAAAAATCCGTATTTCTATTGGACGCCATGGTGTTTTCCCTGGAAAATATCAGCAGGGAATACGGAGATCAGTATCTACAAGTTAATTTCGAGGAGGTGTAGACCATGTTGAATATGAACCTTCAGTTCTTCGCTCATAAAAAAGGTGTGGGCTCTACCAAGAACGGCAGAGATTCCGAATCCAAGAGATTAGGCGCGAAGAGAGCGGACGGACAGTTTGTGAAGGCCGGAAATATCCTCTACAGACAGCGCGGGACCAAGATCCATCCCGGCGTCAACGTAGGGATCGGCGGAGACGATACCTTGTTTGCACTGGTTGACGGGGTTCTCCGTTTTGAAAGAAAGGGCCGTGACAAGAAGCAGGCTTCCGTTTATCCTGTGGAGCAGTAAATTGTCTGTTCAGGGGCTTCAAACCGAAAAGTTTGGAGCCCTTTTCTTTTTGAGAACGGAAAGCGAGGAAAATCCATGTTTGTAGACAGGGCAAGGATCTTTGTCAGCAGCGGCAAGGGCGGCGACGGGCACGTCTCTTTCCGACGGGAAAAATTTGTGCCGGCCGGAGGACCGGACGGCGGTGACGGCGGCCGGGGCGGCGATGTAATCTTCCAGGTGGACGAGGGCTTAAACACACTTGTGGATTTCAAACATGTTCGGAAGTATAAGGCACAGGACGGGCAGAATGGCGAGAAGCGGAACTGCCGCGGCAAAGACGGCGAAGATATCGTCATAAAAGTCCCGGAGGGAACCATCATCAAAGAGGCGGGGAGCGGCAAGGTCATCGTTGATATGTCCGGCGACAATAAAAGGGTAGTCCTTTTAAAAGGCGGCAGAGGCGGCAACGGCAACCAGCATTACGCCACCCCCACCATGCAGGCGCCGAAATACGCCCAGCCCGGGCAGCCTGCCCAGGAGCTGGAGCTGTTTCTGGAGCTGAAGATGATCGCAGATGTAGGTCTGGTGGGTTTTCCCAATGTCGGAAAATCCACCCTGTTGTCCAGAGTGACCAATGCGCGGCCTAAGATCGCGAATTATCATTTTACGACCCTGAATCCTAACCTGGGAGTAGTGAATCTGGAGGGAACCGGGGGATTTGTGATCGCGGACATCCCCGGCCTCATCGAAGGAGCTTCGGAGGGCGTCGGACTGGGCCATGAATTTCTGCGCCACATAGAGAGGACAAAAGTGATCATCCATGTGGTGGATGCCGCGGGAACGGAGGGGAGAGATCCCATTCAGGATATCGAAGCGATCAATAAGGAACTGGAAGCCTACAATCCGCAGATCGCGGCAAGGCCCCAGGTGATCGCGGCAAATAAGATGGACGCTCTTTCTCCGGAGGCTCAAAAAGAAGTGCTTTCAGTCCTTCAGAAAGAGTTTGAGCCCAAGGGAATGAAAGTGTATCCGATCTCCGCGGTCAGCGGACAGGGCCTGAAAGAACTGCTCTACGACGTGTACCGGATGCTTCAGGACATCGGAGAAAAAACCATGGTATTTGAGCAGGAGTATTTCCCTGAAAAGATGCTCAAGCTGGAAAATGAGCCCTTTACCGTGGCTTATGATGCGGATGAGGCGGAGTACGTGGTGGAAGGTCCCAGAATTGAGAAAATGCTTGGGTATACGAACCTGGACAGCGAGAAGGGTTTCACATTTTTCCAGAATTTCCTGAAAGAAAACGGTATCCTGGAGGAACTGGAAAAACTGGGGATCAAGGACGGGGATACAGTCCGGCTGTATGGACATTCCTTTGAGTATTATAAATAATGGCAAAGCGAAAGGAAATTATAAAATGGCTATGACAAGCAAACAAAGAGCCTATTTAAAAAGCCTTGCGAGCAACCTCTCCCCCATCTTTCAGGTGGGGAAGGCCAGCCTGACCCCTGAGATCACAGAGGCAATACAGGAGGCTTTTAACAACAACGAACTGATTAAGATAGCGGTCCTGAAAAACTGCGCCGATGATCCACGGGAGATCGCGGAGATGATAGGAGAGAGGACCCATTCCCAGGTGGTTCAGGTGATCGGAAAAAGATTCGTGCTCTACAAGCCCTTTAAGGAGAATCCAAAGATTCTGCTCCCGAAGTGAGAACACGCGTATATTCTTCTTTTTTTGTACAAAGGCCGCTGCGGGGCGCTTGAAAAAGCCTTGCGGAGCGTTTCAGGTCCAGCCACAGATAGGAAGTCCGAAAAGCATGGAGTTTGATTAAAGGCTTGAAATCTGAAGGGCCTGACTCTGAAGAATGAGGCAATGAATTTGTGTCGGCGCGCGGCGAAAGGAATGGAATGAAAAAATGATCAAGAAACTGACAAAGGCCATGGAAAAATGTCAGGATCCTAAGAGATTTCAGCATACCCTGGGAGTAGAGTTTACCTCCGCGGCCCTGGCTATGAAATATGACGTGCCTGTGAAAACCGCTCAGATCGCTGGGCTCCTGCACGACTGCGCTAAGTGCCTGCCTCCGGAAAAAACGCTTTCCCTCTGTGAAAAAAATCACATTCCGGTCACGGATGTGGAACGACGCAATCCCTTCCTGCTGCACGGAAGGGTCGGCAGCTTTCTCGCCAAAACGGAATACCAGGTGGAGGATCCGGACATCCTGAATGCAATCTCTTATCACACCACTGGCAGACCAGGTATGAGTACACTGGAAAAAATTGTCTTCATTGCGGATTACATTGAACCTAGCAGAAAACAGGAGAAGATAGAAAATCTTCCGGAAGTGCGAAAGCTGGCCTTTGAGGATCTGGACAAGACTCTTTTAAAGATCCTGTCCGATACGCTACAGTATCTTCAGGAACGCGGCGGGGAGATCGATCCCATGACAAAGAAAACTTATGAGTATTATGTGAAGGAGGTCAGATAATGGATCAAAATTCCAGAAATATGGCAAAAATCGCGATTGGGGCCCTGGAAGATAAGAAGGGCGAGGATATCCGCGTGATCGATATCAGTGAGGTAAGCGTGATTGCGGATTATTTTATCATAGCAGGAGGGGATAATCCCAGCCAGATCCAAGCAATGTGTGACAATGTGGAGGAAGTCCTTGGAAAAGCAGGATATTCCTGCAGGCAGGTGGAGGGTTACAACACTGCCAACTGGGTTCTGATGGATTTTGGAGATGTGATTGTCCACATCTTTGACAGGGAAAACCGTCTTTTGTTTGATCTGGAGAGGATCTGGAGGGACGGGAAACTGGTTCCCACGGAGGAATTCCGGTGACACATGGTTCCGGCAAAAAACAGGGAGTATAGGGATCTGTTCCCCATACTCCCTGCCTTTTTAATTTGCTGCCATACAAAGCCCTACGTTGCCGGTCATTCGCCGTCTCTGGAGAGGCGCATATAAAAGCTGAGAAGATAAACTCCACACAGCCCTACGACGATATATACTATGCGGGAAAGCCAGGACATATCACCGAATATAAATGCTACCAGATCAAAACGGAAAACACCAATAAGGGCCCAGTTGAGCGCACCTACGATGGCAATGGTAAGTGCTGTTGCATCCAATACCTTATTTCCCATATCTTCCTCGTTTCCGCGCCTTTAAAACAGCGCTAATTTGATAGTAACAAAGCAGGCGTGCTTTGCTTGGCACTATCAGTATAACCGCGGGACAGGAAAATATGCAAAATTCTAAATTTCCTGATTTTTCTATTTATGTCTTATTATCGTTTCCGAGACACGTTTTTAACGATAGAAGCGGAACACACCGAACACCTTGCCCATGATCTTACAGTCGTCCACAATGATGGGATCCATAGTATCATTTTCCGGCTGAAGGCGCACATGTCCTTTTTCTTTATAAAAAGTTTTCACTGTAGCAGAATCATCGATCAATGCGACAACGATCTCTCCGTTATGTGCGGAATCACAGCAGTTTACCAGAAGCCTGTCGCCGTCAAATATCCCGGCGTTGATCATGGAATCGCCGCGCACGTTCAGAATAAAGGATTCGCCTCTGGGCACGTGATCCGCAGGAACGGGAAAGTATTCCTGGATATTTTCCTCGGCAAGGATGGGCTGACCTGCGGCAACATTTCCCACAACAGGGAGACTCACCATTTCTGTCCTAACCATCTGAAAACTGTCGTCACAGATTTCAATTGCCCGGGGTTTCGTGGGATCACGCCGGATATAGCCGTTCTTTTCCAGTGTTTCCAGGTGAGAGTGAACGGAGGAAGTGGATTTTAAATTGACTGTCTCGCAGATCTCCCGGACTGTGGGCGGGTATCCCTTCTTTAAAATTTCATCTTTAATATAATTCAGAATTTCCTGCTGTTTCGCTGAGATCTTTCCGTATCCCATGATAACCCTCCTCCATTTTTTTAGATACCTGAAATCACAAATTATTTCTAAAACTATTTTTGTTCAGCTCCATACCCTTCTCAGGAACTTGTATCTTTATATTTAAGATTATGAAATTAGTATAACACATCAAATAAAAAAAAGCAAACATATATTCCAAAAATATGTTCGATTTTTTGCTTGACAAAAGAATGTATGTTCGATATAATCAAGATACAAGAACAAACGTTCACGAACAAATTTTCGAAAGTGTATAATTTAAATGTTCCTTATTTTTTTAGGAGGCAGAAGAAGATGAGATACAGTGACAGGAAAAACAATACATACAATTCAAAATTCTTTTATAAGGCTTTGGATGTAAGAAAATTCCATGTACCGTCAGGGAGCATCACCAAAAAAGGCAATCAAAGCAGGAGAGGAGTATGCAGGAGTAAGGTTCTGGGGCTTATGACCCTCTGTTTCCTGGCGGTGTGTTTTTTGACTGTCGGTGTTCTGCACAGCAGTGCGGATTCGGAGAAAGAACATAAATTTAAGTACTATACCAGCGTGGTGATTGAGGAGGGTGATACTCTCTGGAGCATTGCGGATCAGTATATGGACAGAGAAATCCAGGGCAAGGCCGCCTATATCGATGAGGTAAAGAGCATTAACCACATTCGTGACGGAAACCGCATCATAGCAGGGCAGATGTTGATCGTACCCTATTACTCCACAGAGTATATTGCAGATTAAACCTATTGTGATGTGTGATTTTAATCTCACAATTCTTACCGAGAGAGATTAACTTTCAGGACATTAACTTTCACTCCCTGGCTTGAAAACATCATCAGCTTTTGGGGAAACGCCGTCGGATTTTTTTGACCCCCGTGTGTTTTTTCGGGACGGCTCACGGAGCTGAACCGCGTTTGCAGCTCTGCGACGCCTTTCATCCTCCTGCGCGGCATAATGCTTTCTGGTGGTGTTGACATCCTTGTGACCCAGTACATCCGCCACGAGATAGATATCTCCCGTCTCCCTGTAGAGGGAAGTTCCGTAGGTGCTCCGCAGCTTGTGAGGCGTTATCTTTTTCAGTGTAGTGACCCTTGAAGCATATTTTTTTACCAGATTTTCCACCGAGCGGACGGAGATCCTTTTATTCTGAAGGGAGAGGAAGAGAGCGTTTTCGTGGCCGGACTCCGGGATGATATGATGGCGCTCTTCCAGATAATCCAACAGCGCTTCCTCCACCTCGTTTCCAAAGTAGACCACGGCCTCATAGCCACCTTTTCTCCGGATCTTTATCCCGCCCTCGTCAAAGTTTACGTCATTCAGATCCAGTCCAACACATTCTGAGACACGTATTCCGGTGCCCAGCAGAAGCGTGAGAAGCGCAACGTCGCGGACTTTTGTCTTTTTATGAAATTCCAGTTCTTTTTTGGTGAGATTTGCTCCGGATTCCACCTGATCCAAAAGAATAGCGACTTCATTGGGTTCCAGCCGTATAATCTCCTTTTCGTGTTTCTTGGGCATGGGAACCAGGGAAGCCGGATTGGTCTCTATCATTTCGGACTGATAATAGTAATTGTAAAAACTGCGCAAGGAGGCAAGTTTCCGGGTTTTTCCCCGCTCATCATTGCTGATATCTTTTCCGTCCTTTGAGTACAGAGTGATATATTCCAGGTACTCCTCGATATCGGTCCGCTTGATCTGATCCAGGAGGGTTATGGGATAGTCCCGGATATCCATTTTGGCACATTCCGGATTCACATCATGAAGATACTCAAAAAAAAGCCTGAGATCATATGCATAGGCAAGTCTTGTGCGGGCGGAAGTGTATTCCTCGATCCCGCGGAAAAACGTTTTGCAAAAGGGCGGAAGTGTCTCTAAGACTGCCCTCATCTTCAGAATATTCTGTCGGATCTGTTCGTCATGGTAATTATTGCTTTTTATAACTGCCAAAGTTATCGACACCCCTTTCGATTCTGTTCAGACCATCCCGCGAGATTGCCCGACTGGATTGCCGAGAACATACGGTCTTTTACCCCGGGACTGTCCCTGTTGATTTTTTTCAGAAGTTCCTTAACATATTCTCTTTTTGTAAATCCGTCGGCCGGGCAGGGGCTTTTTACTACGGGAACATCATACTTATGGACAAATCCGATGACGTCCGCTTCGTGCATATACAGGAGTGGACGTATCACAGTAAGGCCCGTCTTATCAAGATATGTGACCGGAGCAAATGTGTGAAAACGTCCCTCATAGATCAAAGACATCATCATAGTTTCCACAACGTCGTCACGGTGATGTGCGTAGGCCACCTTATTACACCCGAGTTCCTTTACGGCGTCGTTCAAGGCCCCCTTCCTCATTTTAGCACAGAGAGAGCAGGGGTTGCTTTCCCGGCGTTCCTCAAAGATGATCTGTGCGATCTCGGTTTTGACGATATGGTATTCCACCTGCAGCTGCCTGCAGAATTCCTCGATTTTCTCAAGGTTCAGATTTGAAAATCCCAGGTCAACGGTGACAGCGAGGATTTCAAATTTCTGGGGATAAAATCGCTTCAGGTTATTCAAAGCGTACAGAAGAGTGAGACTGTCCTTGCCTCCGGAAATTCCCACGGCAATCCGGTCCCCATCTTCAATCATCTGATAGTCGTCCACCGCTCTGCGGACATAACTCAATACCTGTTGTAATTTCATTTGACTTGAAATTCTTCTCCTTGTTTATAATATAAAACTCCCAATTCCCTTTTGTGTTCCCGGAGTACCATGGCGGCAGGGAGACGGTAAAAAGCAGGTTCCGCAGTAGCCCGCCAATGCTTTTACAGACACTTTTTCGTTGAACTTGTACACCAATAGGTTTATATCCTCCTCGTGGAAAATTTGTATCGTTCTTGACTGGGCACACAGAGTCGAATTGGGACATATAAAAAACTGTGTGCCCAATGACATTCCTACAAAAAATGGGTTAAGCTTATTTTACAGCGTTTAAAATTGACGCACAATACCTTATTTTATATTTTATGAAACATTTTGAATTATTTAAGATATGATTACTTGTCTAATATGGAATTTCGTTGTATGATAACATTGTATGTTCTAAACGGACGGGACTTTGTAAGAATTCTGGGATTTTATTTTATACCGTATATTGAATAAGGGAAAGAGGCCGGCTTGATACAATGAAGAAAAAGATAAACTTTAACAACAAATATATCGCATGGGGTGTCACTGCATTTGTGGTTATCGTGTGCAGCTTGATCGTATATTACTTTATGTTTCATGGATCAAAACTCTTTAACGCCCTGAACGGGATCCTGAATATCCTGATGCCGGTGGTCTACGGGCTGATCATTGCGTATCTATTGACACCCATCTTAAATTATTTTGAAAATAAAATTTTCCTGCCGATTTGCGGGAAACTGAAAGTGAAAGAGGGCAAGAGAAGAGCGGGGATCCTTCGAGGACTTGGAATCGTCTGTACCATCGGACTGTTTTTCGCCGCTATCGGCGGATTGATCTATATGCTGGTTTCGGAGATTGTCCCCAGTATTGTCAATATCGCGTCTAATTTTGACAATTATGTCAGCAATATCACAGACTGGCTGAATAAACTTCTGAACGACAACGCGGATGTGCAGGAGTACGCCATCATGCTCATGGACCGGTATTCCGACGAATTGAACACCTGGTTCAATACCACGGTTCTGGCAAAGACCAGCGATATCCTGAAAGCGGTGTCCATGGGCGCCTGGGGGAGTCTTAAAGTCGTCTGGAACCTTGTCCTGGGAATCATTATTTCCATCTATGTGATGATGAATAAGGAAAAATTCACCGGTCAGTTGAAAAAGATTATTTACGCTATTTTTGACAGTAATTCCGCTAATATCATTGTCAATGATTTTAAGTTTACGCACCGGACATTCAGCGGATTTATCAGCGGCAAGGTACTGGATTCTTTTTTGATCGGGTGTCTCTGCTTTATGGGAACATCCATTATGAAAACCCCGTATGCGGCCCTGGTCAGTGTTATCATCGGTGTGACGAACGTAATTCCTTTTTTTGGACCCTATCTGGGCGCGATTCCTACGATCTTTCTGATTTTTATAGTGGATCCCATGCACCCGCTGAACTGTGTGTATTTTGCTATATTTGTCCTGGTTCTGCAGCAATTTGACGGAAATATTCTGGGACCTAAGATCCTGGGGAGCTCCACCGGATTGACCAGCTTCTGGGTGATCTTTGCCATTACATTATTTGGCGGCATCTGGGGCGTGTTCGGCATGCTGGTCGGCGTACCGATCTTTGCTGTGATTTACGCGGCCTTTCGGTCCATTATCAATACAAAGCTCCGAAAAAAGAAACTGCCCACAGGTTCCAGTCATTACACATATGTCTGCGCGGTGGACGAAAACGGTCTCCATGAATATGTTCCGGAATATAAACTTCCCAAGAACAAACAAAAAGAATACCGCTTTGGACAGAAGTTCCTGAGTGATTTCGACGAGACCATCGACGGCGCTTATATGAAACGCGAGGACAAAACAAAAGAGGAACCGCAAAATGTCGTTTCGGAAACAGAAACCGAACAAGAGACGAAACAAGAGTCTCCAAAATAATGCAGGGTGAATATATGAAATATAAGGCGGTTATTTTTGACCTATATGAAACGTTAATTACGGAATGGGGGCACAAAAAGTACACCAAAAGTGAAATGAGTGCCGATTTAGGTATTGACCCGAAAGAATTTGACGTTTATTGGGAGGAAAAAGAGCAGGAACGATATCTGGGAGAGATAAACTTCGAAGATTCTATATTACACGTCTGTAAAAAATGCGGAAAAAGCATAGATGATCTGCTGTTATCCAGTATTGTTGATAAAAGGATCAACACAAAATCCGCATGTTTTGACTATGTGAATCCTGATGTGTTTCAGTTGTTAAAGAACCTGAAATCGCAGGGATTAAAAACCGCGATTGTCAGTAATTGTTCTTTAGACGAGGTAAAAGGACTAAAAGAATCGGAAATTTACAAGTATTTTGATGAAGTAATATTATCTTATGAAGTACACATGAAAAAGCCGGATCCCTGTATCTACGAAGAGGCCGCAAGGCGGTTAGGCGCTGCAGTAAATGAGTGCCTATTTGTGGGTGATGGAGGCAGCAATGAACTTGCGGGAGCAAAAGCTGTTGGCATGAAAGCGATTCAGGCAAAATGGTACACGAATCAGCAACCCTATAAGCGTGAAAATATAGATGGATTTTCTGTGGCGGAAGAACCGCTGGATATCATTGAGTTTGTGTGATGAAATTGGAGCTATGTGCATTAGTGTGCAGAAATGTCGTTAGGAGACTGGAATGAGAGAAATCAAATATATCAAACAACCAACGGAATATTTGTGCGGACAGGCATGTGTTGCGATGATTGCGAATGTTTCGGTAGATGATGTTATTCAGGTGATGCATAATGATAAAGGAACTGGAAAAAAAGATATTGCAAAAGCATTGGAGCATTATGGCATCACTCAGGCGAAAACAATGACAAAGGCAGATAATTCCACACCATTGCCATCAGTGTGTATTCTGAAAGTATTATTACCAAAATATAGTCATTGGGTTTTGTATTATTATGGAAAATATTATGATCCAGAATTTGGGCTGATGGATGAACTATATGGCCGAGCAAGGGTTCAGTCTTATTTGGAATTATTTATAGATGAATAAATTTATTTGAGACTGTTTTGGATATGGCTCAGAAAGAATATGAACCCTGTCATGTCGCTCGTTATGCGCTGGAGTTATCTGCCCTGGTTAATAAATTCTATAATAATATCAGGGTCATTACTGAAGATTCAGAACTGACAGATGCGCGATTGATTCTGTGCAAACTAGTTAACACGGTATTAGAAAAAGCAATGTATATTTTAGGGAATCAGGTTATTGACAAGATGTGAGGTTTTACAAGAAGATTTTCAGAACCTGGTTTAACGATTAGATGAGTAAGCCCCAGGGGGAGCTGCCAAAATAATAAATCTTTCTAGGTTTGCAATTAAATGGGCCGCTTTCCTTGTCAACTATTCGTTAAAGTTGGCTTTTGCGCATAGTTGCATATCGCTCTGCTGATATAAGAATATCGTTATATTTTCATCAAAAGTCTACAGACTAATCCTCTGTCAAGTCAGCTTCAGTGAAAGGATTTCCGCATTCTGAACAGAATTTTGGAACTTTTGTAGTAAAGAGTGCTTCCGCCGCACATTTGCTGCATATGTATTTCCGTGGTTTCGGATTTCCGCAGCGAACGCAGAACAGACCTGTATTTTCCATTCCGCACTGACATTTCCATTTGATGAGCACCGGCCTTTTTGTTCCGCATTGCGGACAGAAAGGCGTAGTGTTTACGGAACCACAGCTGCATGTCCATGAATCGTTCGACTGCTCTTTCTGACCAGGATCATGCTGCATCAGGGGAACTACATTGGAGGCCTGCATAGAATTTGCCATATTGATCCCCATGAAAGCTCCGGCAGCGCCGGAAGGATTGTCGGCAGCGGCTTCCATTGCGTTGGCAGATGCCGCGCCCAATCTTGCCCCGAGAGCGGCGCTGCTTGTGGAATAGAAACGGGATTCCTGCAAATCCCGCATTTTATTCAGACTTTCCTCATCCGGCAAAATATTAGAAAAAGCGATGGAAGAAATTTCGATCCCTCGTTCGGTTTTCCACCGCTCCCCCACGTTGTTCCGCAGCATATCCAAAATCCGCTGTGTTTCCAAAGACAGTTTGTCGAAAGAGATGCCTTGAGCGGAAAGCTCCCCCAGAATCGGAAGCAGGGCGCTCTGAAGCTCTGTCCTAAGCTGCGGCAAAAGGGAAGCGCTGTCATATTTTTCCGCTACATTTCCGCAGACCTTCTCATAAAAAACTATGGGATCACTAATTTTCATACTGAAGATACCGTAACCCCGCAGCAAGATCGTAATGTCAAATTCATTATCCCGATAGGGAATTCCACCGAATCCGAACCGGTTCCCCGGAATTTCCTTGGTATTGATAAAATAAACCCGCTGTTCGCTGGCTGCGCTGCCGCCGAAGTGAAACCGTTCCCTCACTTCATCAGCGGAAGCGCTGAGCGTCTTTCCAAACTCTCCAGTGAATACCGACGGTCCCTCGCTGGACTTAAATTCATAGCCGCCCGCCTCGGCAGTAAAGTCGATGACGCGTCCGTTTTCTGCCACAATCATCATTTGGCCCGGACTGACAGCGATACGGCTGCCGTCCGTGATGACGTTTTCATCCGCGTATTTTCCTGCGCCAGGCTGATTTTTCCGGCTTCCTCTCCTGGCCAAAGTCTGATTGGACATAGCGTCGCAATAAATGAAATCCTGCCAGACATCGCCGGTAAAGGATGCGATGCTTCCCGTAAAAGCTCTAAAAAGTCCCATATTCTTTCCCTCGTATTGTAAGGATCCGGTTTACTTACTATTATAATCCCGGCAGCCCAAACCGGATCGATCAGCGGTCGTAAATCCGTTATGGCCATGTTCAGCGGCGCATCTTCCGGATGGCAAGTAGTTTACACAGTGGCCGCAAACGCATCCGTCGCCGCCGCTGCTGCCTCCTCCGCCCACATAATGCCCAACATGGGAGGCAGCCTGATTTATCTGCCGGGCGGCGTTTTCCAGCCGGATGGCACGGAGTTTTTCATTTTTCTCCCGCTCTATCTGAAGATTCCGCTCGGATATTTCATTCATTCGGTCTAAGGCTTCGCCTCGCTGCTGGAGCGATTCTACCTTTGCCATGACACCGGTACTGAAATACTGGTTGGTAACGACACCCAATAAATAAGCAGATACCGGTACATTGTAATGTTCCGCGTTGGCTAAAATCTGCTCGGAGGTCATTTTTTGTTTACCCTGCATTGACAAAGAAAGGAGTCGTTTCGAGAGAGGATTGTCGACCAACAAATTTCCACGAAACTTATTCATAAATTCTTCTTCGTAGACATTGTAAAAATCGTTATATAATCCCCAGACTTCTTCGCAACGACGACGGTATAACAGCTTGAGCTGACCGATATCCGACGGCAGCGCAGCGATGCCCGCTCCCGGCGGATAGGGCGTACCGCACCAGGGACATTCTGTCTCATTTTCCTCATAAGGCGCGCCGCACAGGCTGCAGCTGCAGCTGGTCGGCGCCGTTTTCTGCGGAGCACCGGCGGAACCGGCGTCTATGGCGGCTTCCATAGTACGAAGCTCCTGAAGTCCTTTGGCAAAGGGCTGCTGCAGCTCCACGCAGCGGGCGCAGAAATCGCCGCCGGAAAGCCGACAGGGACGGCAGCAGGTTTCACAGGGAAGGTCAGTATCAACGTTTTTTTGCACAAAGTCGATCAAACCGCTGTTGTCCCCGGTTCGGAAAGCGTTACGGACGGAGGAAAAAAAACCGTTTGTATCCTTAATGCCCAAATCCCCGAGCATATCATTTAATCCCTTTCGCCATCCTTCAACTCCCAATTAAGTCACCCCCTTATTTTTCATATATCGAGGTTTTCTCATATGTTCCGCAGCATAAATACCTTACAAAGAATTATCACAGTTCCTATGATATCTGTCTTTTTAAGTCCCGAACTTCCGATTCCAAAGCCCGGACCCTGATCGAAAGCATTTCAATTTCGTTACTGGGCCGCATTGCTTCGTGCAGATTCCTGGACAGGTCCAGGTGGCCTTCGGCAACCCGCTGGATGTTGACGCGGATTTCATTTTCCATAGTTAGTTTAATGGATGTGAGATTTTTTTCTATTTCAGCATTATTTGTTTTTATATCTGATATTTCAGATTCCATGTTTGACATCTTGGATTCCAAATTAGACATTTTCTCCAATAAAAGATCCATTTTTTCACTGTCTGTCATAATCCGCACCGCTCCTTTCTTTATTGTGATTTCATTATAAACAGATTTCCAGATGTTTGCAATAGATTTTCAGCCAAAGATTTTCTCGGCTGAGAAAAATATTTCGACGTTAATCTGCGTTTGTAAGCATTGTAAACAAAAGCAAAAGAATAAACGCTGTAAAACACAGAGCGGAATATATTGACAGCTTTTTATAGGACAAAACATGTTCAAGTCTCATACGGAGGTTGGAACTCCCAAAGGCAGATGCAAAAAAAACTTTTTTCCGATGATCGGCCCTGTCGATCAAAACAAGTGCGTATTCTTTCTTTTGCTGCTGCGAATAATGAGAGATCACGGCCTCATCACAGGCAAATTCCAGATCTTCCAGATAATATCTTAGAAACTGCCAGGCCAGTGGATTAAACCAGTGAAAACAGACAATCCCTACAGCCAGAATCCTTTTAAAATTATCACGGCGGGCAATATGCATCTTTTCATGGGCTAAAACATAGGGATTTATCTCTTTTTCATACTCCATCGGAAGATAAATCAGGGGCTTCCATATTCCATATACGGCAGGTTCTTTAACCATTTTAGAGAAAACGATCAGATCGCCGTTTTTTCGATTTTCCGGATCCTGAAGGTCTTTCATGGTACACCGGTATGTCAGGATCCAGACCACCTGCAGTAATAAGGCGACAGAAAGCCACAGCCAGCCGGATAAGGCAAAAAGAATCCGATAGGAATCCTTGCGAAAAAGGATTGGAAAATAGGAATCCGCTGCTCTCATATAATTGGCCAGGGTAAATTCCGCGCGATCCGGCATAATCAATACTTTTCTGGTAAAGCTCGCGACTAAATTCAATATGCTGAGCGGGGAGTTTATGGTAAAAGGACAGATCATGCGGAGAAAAGGAGCCAGCCATAAAACTGTAATGAGCCTTTTGGGAATTTTCCGGATCTTACGGCATGCGGATACAACCAGTCCTACAATTGCCGCTGTTATACTCATGTTGAGAATCCAGTAAAATAACTCTCCCACAGCTCCCTCTCCAATCAAAAACTAAAATTTATACTCTTCCACCATTTTTCTGAGTTCCGCCAGTTCTTCACTGGATAAGTTTTCGTCTCTCAACAAGGCTGAAAACAGGGCTGTTCTGGAGCCGTCAAATATTTTATCGACCAGGGATCTTGTCGCCTGTTTTTCCGCTTCCTGACGAGTCAGAAGCGCCTCGCAGAAAAAATTGGGATCGGTTCTTTTGATGTAACCCTTGGCAATCAATTTATTTAAAATCGTGTAAGTTGTATTTTTATTCCATCCAAGCCTTTCGGCGGCTATGATACTGATCTCCCGGGCTGTCATGTTTCCCTTTTCCCAGAGTATTTTCATGACCTTATTCTCACTGTCGTATAATGTCTGCATATGGATCCTCCACGGATTGAAAACGTTCGCCGTCAGCTACGTGAAGATATGTAAAAGTATCTGAATCTTCCTGTATAAAAGCCAACTGATCTACATTGATCACACGAAAATAAAAATCTCTGGTCCTGGACTGCATACCGGTGTCTGTAAGATGCAGAACCTTTCCCTTTATCGACCAGTTTCCAACACCAAAATAACTGCTAAACATGCCTTCGGAGTATGTGAATGTTCCGTCCTCTTTAAGTTGAATTATAAATTCGCCGCCAAAACCATCTTTCTCATACTGAAAGGTTTTGCCCATCAGCTCGCTCTCTTTTACCGTAGATCCGGAACATCCGGTCAGCATTAAAAGCATGACAATACTGCATATTGCGCACTTTGTAAAGTTTTTATTCATTCCTTGACCCTCCTTCAAATCTTTTGATTTTCCATTCAGACAAGTGTCCCTTTGGACTATTGCTATAGTATATACTACGTCAATAGTCTGGAGATGTCAAGTAAATATTAAGAAATAATAATTAACCTGAATAATAATAGACAATCTTCGCAAGTTTTCTATTGTCAGGAAATAACCCGCCGACGAATTCGCCGGCGGGCAAAATAACCACTGCATGCATTAAATCTTTGATGCCGAAATCTGTGGTGCTGTGTAACTTTGTGCGGCTTATGTCACACGCGTTCTGTCATATGATTTTATGAGTTTGTATCTTCTCTCCCACTCCCCGATGCGGAAGTTCCAGCTGACGTTCCTGAGGAAGCGCCTGCACTTGCGGCTTTCCCGCCAAGGAATCCGGCCAGCACAGCGCCGAGATCCACGCCTGTGGACTCTTTTAAGCCGTCCGTAACCTGTACGACGGTGCCCATAATGTCTTTCACCAGCTTTGCGGAATTGCCGTCGCCGTACATAGTGATCTTATCCACATTGGAAAGAGGTTCCGCAGCGTTCCTGACAACGTCGGGAAGCGCCCTGAAGTACATATCCAGAACGGCAGCCTCTCCCATCTTGGCCATTGCCTCCGCTTTTTTCTCGATACCTTCTGCCTCCGCAAGGGACTTCGCCCGGATGGCTTCGGCTTCCGCAATACCCTTGGCGCGGATACCTTCGGCCTCCTGCTCCATGGTGTACTTCTGTGCTTCGGCGGTGGCCTTTAAGGCTTCCGCTTCTTTCTCGCGCTCAAATTTCTCCGCTTCCGCCTGTTTCTGGCGTTCGAAGAGCTGAGCCTCGGAATTTCTCTGGATCTCGTAGAGCTGGGCGTCCGCCTGCTGCTGACGGGCGAACTTCTCCGCCTCCGCCTTCTTCTTGATCTCTGCGTCCAAAGCCTGTTCCATGACTTCGGCTTCCTTCTGCTTTAAGAGGATCTCCTTTTCCTGGCGGGCGATGTTGGCGTCGGCGGTGGTGATCTCCACGGTCTTACGCTCGGTCTCCTGCTGGATCTGGTAAGCGGCGTCGGCGATAGCCTTCTTTGTGTCGGCCGCCTTCTGCAGCTCGGCCTTGGTGATGGCCAGCTCGTTCTCCTTCTGGGCGATCAGAGTGTCCGCGTTGATCTTCGCCTCCTGGGCCTCTCTCTCGGCGTTGGCCAGCACAATGGATTTTTCCTTCTGGGCTCTGGCCTGGGCGTTAGCAATCTCCAGATCGCTGGACACCTGGGCGTCGTTTGCTTCCTTGCGGGCCATAGCCTGGGCCTTTGCAATCTCCTTTTCGCTCTCCGCCCTGGAAATTGCCGCATTTTTCTGAATCTTTACGATATTGTCCACACCAAGGTTTTCAATGACGCCGTTTCCGTCGACGAAGTTCTGAACGTTGAAAGAGACGATGTCGAGCCCCATGGCGGCCAGATCCGGTTCGGCGTTCTCCTTTACAAGGGTGGCAAACTTCTGGCGGTCTGAAACCATTTCTTCCAAAGCCATCTTGCCGACGATCTCACGGACGTTGCCCTCCAGGACCTCCCTGGCCACATGAGCGATGTACTCGGGCTTTTTATTCAGGAAGTTCTGCGCCGCCAGCCGGAGTTTTTCGGCGTTGTCGCTGATCTTGACGTTCACGGTGGCGTCCACATTGATGTTGATATAATCGGCGGTGGGGACAGCATTGCTGGTCTTAACGTCGATGGGGATCAGCTGAAGGTTCAGTTCATCCTTTCTCTCCAGAAAAGGAATCTTGACCCCCGCCTTACCGATCAGCACCTTCGGATTCTTCCGAAGTCCGGAGATGATGACCGCCGTGTCCGGCGAAGCCTTGACATAGCCGCTTATCAGGATCAGAAGAAGGATGACCACAAGGGCCAGGATCAGAGCTGTGATTACAATAGGTGGCATAAAGTTCTCTCCTTTCGTATTCAGGCAGATCGTTCCGCCTTATAAGTGTATTTTAACAGTTTTCTTATAGTTTGCATAGAATCTTTTCTGCACTTTACAGCCTGGGAAAGTACAAAAAACGCACGATAACCAAGTTTTATCTCCAAAAATCCGAAAAATTCCAGATTCCCAAGCGGAAGATTTCGGGCGTACAGCTCAGACATTTCTGAAAACTGCCGCTGAGAGTTCTCTGGAGTTTATGGGCCGCCGGAAATCAAGTTGATGTACCAGGCAGCTGTCCAATTTGAGTTTCCGATAATTCGACTAACGAAACAGGACCACTCTGGTCTTAAGGATTGCTTTGAAGCAATCTGAATGAAACAAATCTGATATTGATAAAAAGATTTAAGTTAATTTGACGTGAAACGATCTGATTGGAACAAAATCTGCTGCAACCCGGTCTAGAGTTCCCTGGAGTCCAATAGGATCGTAAAAGGACCGTCGTTTAAAAGTTCTACCTTCATATCTGCTCCAAAAGACCCCGTCTGTACTCTGCCCGTGCCCAGCTCTCTCTCGCAGCTCTGAATGATATAGCAGTAAAGGGCTTCCGCCATCTCCGGTTTTCCGGCGTTACCAAAGGAAGGTCTGTTCCCCTTGCGGCAATCCGCATACAAGGTAAACTGGGAGATCAAAAGCAGACTGCCGTTCACCGCGTGCAAGTCCAAATTGGTCTTTCCGCTCTCGTCCGGAAAGATCCGAAGTCCCAGCATCTTCCGGATCAGCCTGTCGGCGGTCTCCCGGGTGTCCTCCTGTCCGATGCCGATGAGGACCAGAAAGCCTTGACTGATGCTGCCGGTCACAGCGCCCTCCACGGTGACCTGGGCATGGGAAACTCGCTGTATCACAAACTTCATAATGCTTTTTCTCCCTCGTCTTTAATGATTGAAAAGGTTGCCCTGAAAAAAATGTCAGGCGTCGCGATCCCCTATTTCCTTCTCAGAAATCCTGCCGCCCTAGCCTGTTCCGCAAGGGGCGGGGACTTCTTCTGCCTGGTGATCTCCATGAGCCCCAGTTTCGTAAAATCGATCACAGCGGTCTTCACCCGGTCCAGACGGACATTTTCCCGCATCCTCCGGATCAGTTCCTCCTGATCTCCAGGATCCGTCATATTGATGAAGTCCACAAGGATCATGCCGGAGAGGTTTCGGAGGCGTATCTGGCGCGCGATCTCGTCCGCAGCTTCTAAGTTTACGGAGCGAATGAAGGCGGCATTGTCCCTCTGGCCCTCAAATTTGCCGGAATTGACGTCGATGACGGTCAGCGCCTCCGTGGGTTCGATGATGAGGTAAGCTCCCGATCTGAGCCAGATACGGGTTCCCAGGGCCTCATTCAGTTTTGTGTTTAAGCCGTAGAGTTTTTCTAACGGATATCCCGCGTCTTCATAAAGGCGCAGGGTAAGGGGTGGCGCTGCCAGGTCGGAGTCTATGATCTCCTGATAAAGCGCAGGATCGTCTGTGACGATCTCCGCCGCCTCCCCTGGAATGACCAAGGCAGTCAATGCCTCCTGCCAGGGCTTTGGAACCGGTTTCAGGCAGGTAAATGCACTTCGGTAAAACGCAGTCAGAAACAGTTCCCGAAACTCTTTTAGAAGTTCCTGCAGGGCGGTCAGCAGTTCTTCCGGCGATGCATGGGCACATTCTGTCCTGGCAATGATCCCGGCTGAAGGTACATTTTTCAGGAGTTCCTGCTGCGCCGGTTCCTCTGCGAAAGTGAAAAGCGGTTTTAAGGAGCTGTCTTCCTCAAAATACGGGGTTCCGATCAAGAAGTGCCGAATCTCCTCCTTTTTTTCTTTAGAAAGCTTAGAGGAATAGCCTGTTCTGCCGGGGCCTAAAGATATGGCGAAGAAGGGATTCGACAGGGAGATCCTTGTGGTGACGGCGGGCTGCTTTGTCTTCTGGGCCTCCCTAAGCCCCTGGACCAGCACCAGATCCCCGGGCTTTAATCCTTTTTCCGTTCCGGAAGATGATTGACCTGTGCGGTTTAAGACACAGGGAGAACCCATCTCTTTTCCGGGCAGGAAACAGACCAGGTCCTTTTGGATCTCTACAAAACAGGCGTCTAGGTTCTTTACCAATTCCTTGACCCGGGCGATATAGATCCCGCCGGTGATCCGTTCTTCCGAAGAAAAGAGGGAGGCAGACAGCAATCTGTTTCCGCGCATCAGAAAGGCTCCGGGACACGTCCCCACCGTCGTATATAAAAGTTTATCTGAAGTCAGCCGATCTTCTGTTTCGCATTTTACTTCACTTTTCGTTTCACCTTTTATATTGTTTCCCATTCCATATTTCCTTCCGGTTTTTCCTTTCAATTCCCTTTCAGCTTTTTCTTCCCCTTTTCTTTTCTGCTTGATTCATCAAGCTTATCCTCTAACCTTTATCCTAACGGGTTGAACCCTGAACCGATGCCGCCTTTGATGAGTTGGAAAAAAAGGCAACCGGATGAGCACAAAGAAGCTTTATACCGTCATGCTGAAGTTCGCGGCATTCGGTCCTGTCAGAATAACTCTCCCACTTCGTCCATGGGAATCAGCTTCCTCTCTCCCTTTCCCTCCGGTTCCACGGCGGTATAGGTCTCCAGCCGGAGGATCTTCAGGGCATTTTCCACAAGGGATTGACCATGCCGGTCTATAAGGGCTTCCGTTACCTGGCCGGGCTTGATGTTTCCGGCGCTGGAAGCGTCCAGGAGCATGGTCAGGGCTTTTTTTTCCGGTTCCCAGGAAAGGCGATAGATCCCCGGGCGGAGGTCGATCTCACGAGTGCCCTTCTTGCCTTCTTTCAAATAAGGAATCGCAGGGAGAGCCAGGAAATCCCGGACAGCGCTTTGGATGGAGCCGGCATCCCCCTGAAAAAGCGCAGGCACACGCCCCTCTCGGAAGGTAACCTGATACTCCGCGGCCGCCACGCTGGCCATGGCGTTTTCCGCGTTATCCGGCAGTTTTTTCACGCTGACGATGCGGATCCCGGGGACACTGGCCTCATTTAACCTTTGGACCAGCTCCTCGGAAGTGATGTGTAACGACGGATTCTTTTTTCCCACAGGGGTATCCTTCGGGCTTACCATGGAAGAACTCTCATGATTGATCTCATAGCATAAATCGGATACCCTAAGATTTGTCTCCTTGGATGTTCCCTCCTTGTTTTCCTCAGGATTATCCTTAAAGCTTTCTTCCAGGCTATCCTTCAGACTTTCCTTCAGACCACCCTTCCGGCTTTCTTTCCTATTTTCTTTATCAAGTGCTTCAAGGTCTTTTTCAAGGCTGCCCTCAGGCGCATCTCCGGAATCCAGACTGTCATTTACCTCTATGTCCATATACTCGCCCAGACTTTCCACCCCGACGCCCAGGGGTGCCGCGAAGGACATGATCTGATGGGGGCTGAAGCCTCCGGTGTATGAGATGTCGATCCCCGCCCTGCGGACGCATTTCTGAAAGAAGCGCATGACGTCCAGGTGGCCGATGTAACGGATCGGTCCGGTCTTCTGAAATTTGATCCTGAGTCTTGTGTGGTCACTCATCTTTCTGACTCCTTTCCGCAAAGCAGATCCCGGCGCCAAAGACGGCGGCGCCGCAGCCCTGGCATTTCACTCTGCAGTTTTCGGAGGTCTTCCCCTCCTGGGCTTTCAGCCACTCTCTCTTTAAGAATTCCTTTGAAACGCCCGCGTCGATAAAGTCCCAGGGAAAGATCTCGTCCAGGGAGCGCTCCCGGGTGGTGTAAAAATCCACGGAAAGGCCGCATTCACGAATGGTTTCCAGCCATACATCATGTTTATAGTATTCGCTCCAGGCGTCGTAAAAGCAGCCCTTCTGATAGACTTTTAAGATGACCTCCCCAAGCCGTCGATCACCCCTGGCAAGAACGCCCTCCATGACGCTGGCGTCCGCCTCGTGCCAGTTGTATTTGATGCTCTTCTGGTTCAGCTGTTCTGCGATGCACCGGCGTGTGAAATAGGCCTTTTCCAGAAATACTTCCTTGCTGCACTGAGGGGCCCACTGAAAAGGGGTAAAGGGCTTCGGCACAAAGAAGGAAGTGCTGGCTACGATCTGCACTCTCCCATTCACCCGCTTTTCCTTGGGGACGGTCTCGTAAAATTCCGCGGCGATCTTGTTGCAGAGCTCGGCGATCCCCCGGATGTCTTCCTCCGTCTCCGTGGGCTGGCCCAGCATAAAATAGAGCTTCACCCGGGTCCATCCGCCTTCAAAGGCGAGATGCGCCCCCCTTAAGATATCTTCCTCGGTCAATCCCTTGTTGATCACGTCCCGAAGGCGCTGGCTCCCGGCTTCCGGCGCAAAGGTCAGGCTGGATTTCCTGACATCCTGCACCTTGCTCATCACATTCAGGGAAAAGGCGTCGATCCTCAGGCTGGGCAGGGAGATATTGACATGCCGCTGCCCGCATTCCCGGATTAGGTAGTCGATCAGCTCCGGGAGCCTGGAGTAATCGCTGGAGCTCAGAGAGCTCAGGGTCAGTTCCTCATGCCCGGTGTTTTTCAGCATTTCTAAGGCATACCCCTCCAGGCGTTCCAGGTCCCGCTCCCTCACCGGCCGGTAGATCTGACCCGCCTGGCAGAACCGACAGCCCCGGATGCACCCTCTCTGGATTTCCAGGACTACCCGATCCTGGGTGACCTTAAGGTAGGGCACCACAGGTTTTAAGGGATAGCAGGTGTCCGTCAGCTCCGTCTCCACCTCCTTGCGGATCCGGGCCGGAATATTCTCCATGACAGGCTGAAAGGAGGCGATGGTGCCGTCCTCGTGATAAACAGTCTCATAGAGTGAGGGAACATAGATCCCGGGGAGCTGCGCCGCCCGCAGGAGAAAATTCTTTCTTCCGGCCCCCTCCTCCCTGCACTTTCGGTACAGTTCAATCAGGTCCCGGTAGCGGGTCTCTCCCTCTCCGATATAAAAGAGGTCGAAAAAATCCGCGATGGGCTCGGGGTTGTAGGCACAGGGGCCTCCCCCAATGACGATGGGCTCCTCCTCTGTCCGATCCCTGCTAAGGAGAGGAATCTGGGAGAGATCCAGGATCTGCAGGATATTCGTATAACACATCTCATACTGGAGCGTGATTCCCAGAAAGTCAAATTCCTTGATGGGATCCTGGGACTCCAGGGCAAACAACGGGATATGCTCCTTGCGCAGGATAGCGTCCAGGTCCAGCCAGGGTGAATACACTCTCTCGCACCACACGCCCTCCATGTGATTAAACATATCGTAGAGGATCTGGATTCCCAGGTGGGACATGCCGATCTCGTAAACATCCGGGAAACACATGGCGAAGCGGACGTCCACTTCCTCTTTTCTCTTGATCACGGCGTTATATTCCTGTCCGATATAGCGGGCAGGCTTCTCGATCTTCATTAAAATATCATCCGAAAGGGCCAAATGCTCCGTTGTCAACGCTTTTTCCTCCTGCACGCAAGATGCATCCTCCTGACGTCCTGTTTGTCACAGGGCTCCTGGGAATACCTTGCTTTTTCATAGATCTCCCCCAGCATGGGATTGTCCTGTGCCAGGGCAAACTCCCGGGCGGTAAGAGATATCAACCGGACGTTTTCATCGCCGCTCTCCAAAAGTTTTTTCTTATACAGCCGGCGGATCTTCTGTCTCGGGGACAGCCAGCCTTCCTCCTGGGCGCTTGCAATTCTCACCGGTTCCGCGAGGAGTTTTTCGTGGATATCCTTTTCCTCCGGAAGATCCTCCTCTGGCTTTGAAACGACCGTAATGCCCCGCAGCTGTCTCAGGATCCGCACCAGCACATAAACCGTAAAAGCGATCAGGCCGATGACCATCAGCAGGATAAAGACCTTCTCCAGGATCAACCAGACAACGGCAGTTTCCGCCTGGGCCGGGAGCTGCGCGGCGCCGGAGATCCCGTCGGAAAATTCCTGCTTAGGACTTGAATCCCGCTGCAGACGGCCGATCCAGCCAAAGAGAAATTGAAACAGCTCCCTCAGGCCCTCTCTCACCCAGTCCTGGAACCGTTGGAACCATTCTTTGGGAACCGTCAGCAGAGAAATTAGAAACAGCAGTCCCGAGACGGAAAGCACAAAAATGAAAGCGCTTCGGATGCCTGAGGCAAAGATCTCCCTCTTTGGCATGGAGGAAGCAGTCCCGGTATTCAGCGATGTAAAGACAAGAAATTTATCTGTAAAAAAGGCGAGAAAATACATTCCCGCCTGCAGGATCATCACCAGGCAGTAAGGGAAAACATACAGTTTCTCTCTCTGAAAACTCAGAAAGAACGGGACAAGGAAGCAGAGTACCATGGACACATACGGCGGGACAATGCGGGTCGGCATCTCTTTCGGCTGCAGATAATGAAGGACGGATACCAGCACATACCCCATGGCAAAGACCAGATACAGGATCCGAAGTCCAAAAAAAGAAAGCGGCAGGAGCAATACGGCGGCGATGGCAAGGATGTGACAGAGAAGTACGGTCAGAAACCTCTTCTTTTTCCTTCGAACCAGATACAGGGCCGGAGGAAGAAAACCAAGAAAAACCCACGCGAGGATATCCCCCGCCCCGGGTTGGAAATTCCACTCCGCCGAGAAAAACAGTACGGCTACAAAGAAAAACCAGTGATTCGCCTGGGAAGCAAAAAACTCCCGCAGGCCGAAAGTATAGTCTTGATCCATAACGACCTCGCTTGCCTGTGAAAAGGCGCTATACGCGGATAAATTTAATCTTCTGACGCAGGGAAAGCGGAAGATCCTTCAAATTCTCTTTCCCTCCGGCGGGGTAAAACCAAGAAAACCCTCTGCCCTGGAGGGAAAACTCCTGCAGGATCTGCAGGAAATCTTCGTAATGATTGGGAGAGATAAAGCAGGTGTAGGTGTTTTCCTGCTCGTTCAGGATCTTCTTCCGGAACAGTTTTTCAAAGGACAGGGCCTCTTTCTGCGTGTCCAGGCGCGCCAGGCTCCGCAGAACGATGGAGAGCTGTTTTTTCCCCTTTCCGGCAGGGCACATCATAGGGTCTCCTGTCCTGACATCCGGAGCGTTACAGTAAAAGGAAACCTGTATCCCCCGATCCAGCAGATTCTTTGCCAGTCCTGCGCCGATGCGGATGCAGTCCTCCACACTCTCCGTTTTCTTCAATATATCTTTGTCTTCCAGGTTCATGTAGATCCGTACCGTCTTAGGAGCGGTGTAATTCTTCTGATTGACCATGAACCTTCCTGTTTTCGCGGTGGCCTTCCAGTTGATGCTGCGCATGTCGTCGTAGGGCTGGTACTCCCGAATGCCGCGAAGTTCAAAGGGATCCTCGTAAAGATTGCGCTTGGTGAGAAGCTCGCCGTTTAACTCCTGCAGAAGGAACTGAAACTCCCGGCTCTCCAGCGGCTGGGGAAGCACATAGACGCTCTCATCCGGCTGCATGGAGGCGTGAAACTCATTAAACAGAAAGAGATCCGCCGCCGTGAGATCAATGTTGTTGATCTTGAAATACCCTCTTTTTCCCCCGCGAAACCGCAGATTTCTTGTGACCCGCTCTCCTCCTCCCACATGAAAGACATCATTGTGATAGAACTGATCGGTGGTGACGGAGCCTCTGCTCTTCTCAAACTCCAGGGAACGGTCGGTCTGAAATTTCACCATCAGCATGGAGAGGGGCAGTTTTTTTCCATTCTCCACTGAGATCTGCAGAACCCCTTCCTCTCCCACCGTGACCTCGGGTGTGAGAAACCGGGTCTGGACATTCAGCTTTTCCCTCCAAAACCTCTCGTAAAAGCCACGCTGAATGAAAAAGACCAGCGCCAGAATCACTAAAAGGATGAACAACTGTATCATGGTGTCAGGCCCTCGGTGGGAACCGCCGTATTTTTCAGGACATCCCGGATAAATCTCTCGCAGTCCGTATTTTTGCCGTAGCCCAGGATAACGCGATGAACCAGCACAGCGGGAGCAACGGCCTTCACGTCGTCCGGCGTACAGAAATCCCTCCCCATGAGGCAGGCGTGGGCTTTAGATGCGTATAGCAGTGCAAGCGTTCCCCGGGGACTGGCGCCCATCAGAACGTCGCTGCTTTCCCTGGTGGCCTCTGCAAGTCTCACGATATAATCCAAAATACAGGGCGCGGCATAAACTTGAGCCGCCTCCCGCCGAACTTCCTCCAGTTCCTTCAGATCCGTGACGGGAGCCAGGGTATCCAGAGGATCGGACTCCTTATATTTCTCCAGGATGGAGATCTCCTCCTCGTGGCTGGGAAGCCCCATGGACAGTTTCATCATAAAGCGGTCCAGCTGCGCTTCCGGCAGAGGGAATGTGCCCGCCGTCTCCACGGGATTTTGGGTAGCTATCACAAAAAAGGACTCTCCGGGCGGGTAACTCTGACCGTCGATGGTGATCTGGCGCTCCTCCATAACTTCCAGAAGCCCCGCCTGGGTCCTGGGCGTCGCCCGGTTGATTTCGTCCGCCAGAAGGATCGTGGTAAAGACAGGTCCCTTTCTCAAAAGAAATGTGCCGCTCTTTGGTTCAAACACGTTCAATCCCGTGATATCGCTGGGAAGCAGGTCCGGGGTGAACTGGATCCGTGAGAAATCCGCGTCAATGGACCGAGCCAGAGCTTTTGCAAGCTTTGTCTTTCCGGTTCCCGGCACATCCTCCAAAAGAACATGTCCCTTCGCCACCAGCGCGGCAGTTAAAAGTGTGAGCAGCGATTCCTTTCCAACGATGACCCTGCTTAAGTTTCCGTTCAGTTTTTCATAAAATATTTTTCCCTTTTCCGACATTGTAAACTCCTTTGCCATGAATATATCTTAGCATAATTTCCTCTGTTTGAATAGCAGAAAATTAACCGGTTCTTTTTTGTCCATCAGATACATAATCTGTATAAAAATAGATCGGGGTCGGAAAATGTACGAGGAAGAAATGAATTCCCGGATGGAACTCGCCCAAAAGATGAGAAGCCAGAGCATGGAAAACGGCTATCGGATCGGCCGCGGCTGTTACAAGTCCCCTGCCTGTGCGGAGGACGAGCAGGACGCCGGCCTCAGGAGGTCCCTGGCGCGTTTGAGGATACTGGCCGTGGTCTTTCTGGTGGCAGGCATCGTCTTCCTGGACAAGTGCGGAGGACGGATCGGCGCGCTGGACGCGGACAGAATTTTCCGGATGATCGAGCTGGATTATGAGGACATCCTGACGGAAAAATTTACGGCGCTCATAGAAAACTGCCGAAGGTGAACCAATTCCTTCGGCAGTTTGAAATTTTCTGTTCGTATCATTCTCTCTTAGCAAGCTCGGAAGTGATCTCTTCCCAGGTCACATCCTTTTCCGCCATCAGAACCATCATATGGTACAGGAAATCACAGATCTCGTATTTGATTTCTCCGGCGTTGGGATTTTTCGCCGCGATAACGATCTCCGTCGCCTCCTCCCCGATCTTTTTCAGGATCTTATCGATCCCTTTGTCGAAGAGATAGTTTGTATAGGATCCTTCCTTGGGGTTTGCCCTGCGGTCCCGGATCACAGCCATCACGTTTTCAAACACCTGCAGGGGATTTGCCTGCTCTCCCTCCTGCTCCTGCTTTGTGATCTCGTTAAAGAAGCAGCTCCTGGCGCCGGTGTGACAGGCGACGCCGACCTGAGTGACTTTCGCGAGTATCGTATCCATATCGCAGTCCGCCGTCAGGGATCTCACAAACTGGAAATGTCCGCTGGTCTCTCCCTTCATCCACTGGCTCTGCCGGCTCCTGCTGTAGTAATGCATCTTCCCGGTGCGCAGAGTGTCGTAGTAAGCCTCCTCGTTCATATAGGCCACCATCAGCACTTCCAGGGTCTTGCAGTCCTGCACCACCACCGGTACAAGTCCGTCGCTGTTTTTCTTAAAATCCTCCCACTCGCAGGCGTAACTCGAAGACGATACGTCAATGCCGTTCTGCAGACAGAGTTCCTTCAAGGAAGGGATCTCCTTCACGTTATCGTTGATCGTATTTCCCGTAATCCCCTCCACAGTATCCAGTCCAAAGATTTCAATCAGCTTGTTCAGGGCTACCTGTTTGATCATCACAACACAGGGAAGGTATGTAATCGCAGCCGTCTCGTGAAGAATGTGCGGATTCAGGAGGACGAGACCGGACAGAAATTCCTCCGCCAGTTCCAGGTTGTCAGAGATGTGCTCCGGATTTCCCGTAAAGGCCCAGATTTTCTCCCTGCCAAACTTTTGAGAGACCTCCCGGGTGAGCTGAATGTTGCTCTCCTTATCATAGTTCAGAACCGCCTTCCGGCAGCCCGCATACAATAATTTTTTGACATCCTCCATCCGTCTGATGTGACCTGCTCCGATCACATCAGCCCGCACGGAGGAACAGATTTCGCGGATGATATCCAGAGCGTTTTCATGTTCCTGGTCTCCTCTGGACATATCAAAAATAATCAGTTCATCGATATTGTTGTCGTCATAGTATTTGGCGAGCCTGACGGGATCCGTGTCCCGAATATTCGTATCGTTTAAGTTCATGACAGCGTGCTGCTGATATAGGTATATGCTGGCGATAAATTTCTTACTCATTCTCATACTCCCTGGCGGCGAAACAGCCCTGCTATTTCTCAAAACCTCCCGGCAGGACTGCCCTGCTGCTCTCTTCCTGTAAAAACATAACTGACGTCCCGAGGCAGCTGTGACATCACAAATATACTTTCACAGACATTCATGTATCCACACAAAAATCTTCGGCCGGCAGAATGTTTCCTCTCTGCTTAAAGACTGCCCTTCGTACTGAGGACGTCCGTGATCCTCTCGTCGAAACCTGCGGCCATATCCAGCGCCTTGGCAAAAGACTTAAACATGGCCTCGATGATGTGGTGCTGGTTGCTGCCGGACAATACTTTGATATGCAAATTCATCCCGGCGCTGTAACTCACGGCATAAAAGAACTCTCTGACCAGTTCCGTCTCCAGTTCTCCCACTCTCTCCGCGGTGAATTCACACTCAAAATTCAGATAGGGTCTGCCGCAGAGATCCACGGCGCACAGGCAGAGGGCGTCGTCCATGGGAAGGATAAAGTACCCATAGCGGCGAATGCCATGCTTCTCTCCTACGGCCTGTCCAATGGCCTGACCCAGGACGATCCCGGTGTCCTCCACCGTGTGATGGCCGTCCACCTGAAGATCTCCTTTTACCTTACAATCCAAGTCAAAAAAGCCGTGTTTCGCGAAGCCCTCCAGCATGTGATCAAAAAAACCGATGCCGGTCTGAACGGTGCTCTCGCCTTTTCCGTCCAGATTCAGTGTCAGGGCGATGTCGGTCTCCTTTGTCTTTCTTTTTATCTCAGCGATCCTGTCTTTCATGGGCAGTCGTCCTCCTGTCTGAAACTGCTTTATGATTCAAATCTAACTTTAATACTGTTGGCGTGCGCCGTCAAGCCCTCGCTTTTCGCAAAGAGCTGGATATCCCCGCTGACTGTTTCAAGTGCTTCCCTGGAATAGGAAATAATGCTGGACTTTTTGATAAAGTCGTCCACGTTCACCGGGGAGAAAAACTTTGCCGTTCCGTTGGTGGGAAGGATGTGATTGGGGCCCGCGAAGTAATCGCCCAAAGGCTCCGACGCATGCTCGCCCAGGAAGATCGCGCCGGCGTTGCGGATCCGGGTCATGGTCTCAAAAGGATTTTTTGTCAGGATCTCCAGGTGTTCGGAAGCGATCTCGTTCACGGCGTCTATGGCGTCCTCCATGGATTCCGCGATCAGGATATAGCCGTAGTTGTCCAGGGATTTCTGAATGATTTCCCGGCGCTCCAGAACCTGCACAAAGCCCTCAACCTCTCTGTTGACCGTCTGGGCCAGTTCCCGGGAGGTGGTGATCAGGATCGCGCTTGCCAGCTCATCGTGCTCCGCCTGAGAGAGAAGGTCCGCCGCCGCATATCTCGGATTTGCGGTCTCGTCCGCAAGGACCAGAATCTCACTGGGCCCGGCTATGGAGTCGATGCTGACATAGCCGTACACGGCCTTTTTCGCCAGCGCCACAAAGATATTTCCGGGGCCGGTAATCTTATCCACTTTCGTGATGCTCTCCGTGCCGAAGGCGAGGGCGGCGATGGCCTGGGCCCCGCCCACTTTATAGATTTCGTCTACCCCGGCGATATCTGCCGCCGCCAGGGTCCCGGGGTTCACTTTGCCGTCGGCTCCGGGGGGCGTGGTCATGATCACCCGGTCCACGCCGGCAACTTTTGCGGGGACCACGTTCATCAGCACGCTGCTGGGATAAGCCGCCTTGCCGCCTGGGACATAAACGCCCACCTTTTCAATGGGGGTGATCTTCATGCCCAGGATCGTCCCGTCGGGCTTTGCATCGAACCAGCTGCTTCGGAGCTGCTTTGTGTGGAAGGCCCGAATATTCTCCGCGGACTTTTTCAGGACTTTAATAAGCTCCGGGTCCAGTTTTTCATAGGCCTCGTCGATCTCCTCCCGGGTGACGCGGATATTTTCCGGCGTCAGGGCAAAACGGTCAAATTTTAAGGTATAGTCAAAGACCGCCCTGTCCCCGTTCTCCCTGACATTGCGCAGGATCTCGTTGACCGTTTCCTCATATTGCCCGTAGTTGTTGGGACTTCTTTTTAATAGGTCGCTTAAGATATTTTTTTTTGTCTGTGAATTTAACTCCAGGATTTTCATAGCTGATTTCCTTTCCTTTTCATTTCATTTATCTACAGTCTGTTCCTTCGTTTCCTGCAATCCTCCTGGGAAGAGTCGAAAACTAACCGCAGTCATAAGAGCTTTCACTTTTGTCTGCGCCTTCGACGGACGAAGGACTTGCATTTTTGGACGCTGCTTCGATGGGCATTCGATGGGCGGCAGGACTTCCACCTTTGTACGCGCCTTCGACGGCCGGACCGGGACAGGTTTCATCCAATCTCAGGCTTCGCCCTTCTCTGCGAGATAGTTCCGGATCTTTAGAACAAGATCCCGGATCCTCTCCTTCTCCATCTGCATGCTCACGGGATTGACGATCATCCGTGCGCTTAAGGGGCAGACCTCCTCCAAGACTACCAGCCCGTTCTCTCTAAGGGTGGATCCGGTCTCCACGATATCCACGATCACGTCCGAGAGCTGCACCAAGGCCCCCAGCTCCACGGAGCCGTTTAGTTTAATGAGATCCACGGTCTGGTGCTTTTTATTGTAAAAGTAATCCTTTGCGATATTGGGGTACTTGCTGGCCACCCGGATCCTCTCGTGGCGCTGCAGGAGCTCCCTGGCGGATGCCGGGCCGCAGACGCACATCTTGCATTTTCCGAACCCCAGGTCCAGAACCTCGTATACATTCCGGTTCTCCTCCATCACGGTATCGGACCCCGCCACGCCGATATCGGCGCTGCCGAGCTCCACGTAAGTGGGAACGTCCGGTCCCTTTGCCAGGAAAAACTTCATCTTCAGCTCTTCGTTGACAAAGATGAGCTTCCGGGAATTTTTGTCCTTCATCTCCTCGCAGGTGATCCCCACCTGTTCCAGAATCTCCAGAGTTTTATTGGCAAGACGCCCCTTTCCCAGGGCGAAAGTCAGGTAATGTTCGTCGTTGAACCTCTGATCAGCCATGGCTCTCATCCCTCCCTTTCCCTGCGGACGCTGTCAGCGCGGCGTTCTTTCCCTCCCGCCGCATTTTCTGAACCAGTTCCAGTTTTTTTTCAAAATCCCCGGGGATCTGCGGATCGTAAGACACCGTCTCCGGAGCGGAGGTCTTGATCTCCACCCTCTGTCTGGAAAGGGCTTCCAGCAGATCGTCGATGACGATGGCAAACCCGACGGCGGGCGCGTCTTTTCCGAAATGGCCAAGGAGCGTATCGTAGCGTCCCCCCGTCACCACTGCGCTGCCCACGCCGTATGTGTAGGCCCTGAAGATCACGCCGGTATAGTAATTGTACTTGCTGAGCATCCCCAGATCATACGAAACGCTGTCCTCCACACCGTAAAGCTTTAAGACTTTGTCCAGTTTCTCCAGCCGTTCGATGGCGGCCAGGGAGCGGTCGTTTCTGACAAGGGCCTTGGCTTCGCTCAGGGAATTCATGGTGTTAAAGAGATCTGCCACCTTCAGCAGGATCCCGCGGTAGGGCTCCTTTACATTCCTCTCGCTCAAGAGCTCCTGGGCGGCAAAGAAATTCTTGCCGGAGATACAGGTCCTGAGGTCCAGCTCCGTCTCCTCGTCCAGTCCCGCCTCCTGGCATAGCCCCTTAAAATATTCCACCTGTCCGATGGAGACCTGAAATTCCTTCAGGCCCACAGCCCGCAGCGCTTCCACCACCAGGGCGATCATCTCTCCGTCCGCCTCCACGGAGCCGTCGTTCATCAGCTCCGCGCCCATCTGGGTCACTTCCTTCAGCTTGCCCTGCAGATTTGAGGTGTTGGAAAAGGTATTCCCTTTATAAGTAAAGCGCAGGGGGATCCGCTCCTCCATATAATATTTTGCGGCGCACCGGGCGATGGAGGGGGTAAAGTCCGGCCGAAGGGCAAGGGTATTCCCCTCCTTGTCGAAAAATTTATACAGCTCCTTGCTGGGCTTCGTCCCGATCTCCCGGGAAAACACGTCAAAAAATTCAAAGGTTGGGGGCTGGATGCCCTCGTAGCCGTAGCCGGCGATGAGATCGTGCAGGACTCGTTCCACCTCCTGCTTTTTCGCGTATTCCCTTCCGTAGATATCCCGCACTCCCTCGGGAGTGTGCAGTAAACGTTTGCTCATGATCTGTCTCTTTTCTTTTTATTTCCTTAATCTTTCGGTTTTCACCCCAGACCGCATCTCCGATAAACGGTCAAGTCCGGGAGCAATTTGAAAAACAGCTCCGCGCTCTGTCTCCGGAAACCTGCTTGCCAGCACCGGCTGAAGGACAAAACGTTCTTCCGTCCTGATTTCACAGGGTGTTTTGCGTACCAATTCAATTTAGCGTGGTAGCGTGCTACCATACTACCATGTTAAATTGTTCCTGTCAAGCAGTTTTTTCTGTCCCGGTTGTTGGAACTTTTCTGCCCTGCTTTTATTCCTCGTCCCGGTCGGCGTTCCCGTTCTCTTCCGCTGCGTCTCCATCTTCGTTCTGACCGTCTTGTTTCACTCGACCCCAATTTTTATCCCTTTTATTCCCCATCCCGGTCCTCCAGGTCGATCTTCA
The DNA here is from genome assembly GCA_947589505.1 of uncultured Acetatifactor sp. Lineage (GTDB taxonomy): Bacteria > Bacillota > Clostridia > Lachnospirales > Lachnospiraceae > Acetatifactor. The sequence continues at coordinate 53,931 of CANQCF010000001.1, forward strand.
ACCCTTCCAGATAAGGGACCAGGATTCCCTGCTTTTTCGGCAGTGCGTAGGCGGGATTCAGTTCCTCATAGCGGAAGCTCTTTCGGCCGCCCTCCTTCGCCCGGTCCCAGAAGAACCGCAGCATTTCATAGGGCAGATAGTAAAGTACATCCTTGTGGGTGTAATAGATCAGAAAAAAAGCGACGCCGCCCTGCTTTTCAAACTTTCCCATGAAGTCCACCTGATGTTCGTGGATGTTCTGCAGGGCGAAAGTGTCTGAGGCACATTCCTTTGCGTCGAAGCAGACGGGAATCCCCTGGACCGCGCCAATATAGTCCACCGTGCTCTTCTGGTCAAAATAGGCCAGGGTGATCTGCCGCGTGTCCTTGTCCAGCTTCACCGGGGTGATGGGGGTGGGGATCTTCTGGATCAGCGCCAACTCACTCTCCTCATACTTTTCATTTGTTCGATTGATCATATCCTCCAGGGTGGATCCCCTGAGGCCTCTGGAATTCCAGGTCGCCATCTTTACTTTCCTCCAAGCGTATCCTGCTTTGTGTGTTATCTGCGCGTCAGCATATCCTGCTCTGTGCATAGGCATGTACTGTTCTGCGTGTCAGCGTATCCTGATCTGCGGACTTTATGGAAACATACCCGACAGATTTCTATGTCCTGTGACTGCCTTTACTCTAAAAAAATGCAGCGCTGCGGGCAGCAAACCTGTCCCAGGAAGCGGCTTGCGCCGGGGTATTTACAAAAAAACGTCAGCCTGTACCAGTTCAGTCCAAAGATTCTTAATCATGCCGAAAATAGTTTACCATGTGTCTGTGCAGAAAGTAGTAAGCAGCATGAAAGACCCGTCACGCAGCCCCATCTCTCCAGCTTTTCCAGATAAAAGATCTCCGCTACGCTTCTCTCATCCACCAGATAATGGGTCGTGACCGTAAAATGTTCCGAGCGAAAGACGGGCTTTTCGTTAAAAAATTCCCGGCAGAACTGCTCCGCCATAAACTTCTGGTCCCCCCAGTCGGAAAATCCTCTCAAAGTCTGCACCGCCGGTCTCAGGGTGATCATGATATACAGTGCCGCCGTAGAATAGAGCAGCGACAAAAAGGGCAGGACCACAGGAGAAGGTTCCTGCCTCCAAATGAAGAGCACGAGCAAAGAGAAGAAAAAAACGGCGGGAAGGGCAAGGGTAAGGACGCCCAACGCCTTTCCCGCTTTACTCCGGCCACAGCTTTCTCTCCGCCCGCTGAAAGCTGTCCGGCAGGGGCGCCCGGATCGTTTTGCCGCTCAGAGGCTTCAGAACTTCTTCGTAAGCAGTCAAGGCGGCATACCGAGCCCGAAGGCTCTCCCACTCCGGGAACCGCACATGATCCGCGTGGAGAAGGTGATGGTTCAGATGAAAGACATTTTTTGTCACAAGATTATCTTTCTTTTCGCCGTACTTGGCGTCTCCCAGCAGGGGATGCCCGACGGAAGCCAGGTGCGCCCGAATCTGATGGGTCTTCCCGGTAAAAAGCTCTATCTCCAGGAGGGTATAGTCCTCCGTCCACCGCAGCGGGACATATCTGGTGCGTATGGGTGCGGGATCCTTTCCGGCGGTTCCCTCTTTCGTTGTTTTTTCTCCGCCGTTGACCAGCACGGTCACTTTGTTGTTCACAGGGTTCTTGACAAGATACCCTTCCAACACCTGCTCTTTTAACAGCCTGCCGTGACAGATCGTCCTGTAAAACTTCCCCAGGAGATGTTCCCTGAGAAGCAGGCTGAGAGCCTGGGTGCCCGCCAGAGTCTTCCCGCAGAGAACCAGGCCGCTGGTGTTCCTGTCCAGGCGGTTGCAGACGGAAGGACGAAAGGTAACAAGCTCTTCCTCCGTATAAACACCGCTCTGTAAGAGATAACCGATCAGCCATTCGTTCAGGCTCAGGTCTTCTGGCCTGGCTTTCTGGGTCAGGATCCCGGCGGGCTTGCTTAAAATCAATATATGCGGATCCTCATAGAGGACGGAAACCCCTTTCAGGTTATGATAAGCCCTTAAAAACTCTGATTCATCAGTCTCTCGGAGGCTTTGCCGAGAACCGCCCTGTGAGGAAAAATCCGCTGTCCCGGGATTTCGCATACCGGTATTTCGCATACCGAGATTTATCATACCGGTATCGGATTCTCTGCCCCGGAATTTCAGAAAAGTCTCCTGGCTGAAAAAACACTGAACCGTATCGCCAAGCCTGAGAATCTCCCCGCCTTCGGCTTTCCTGCCGTTTAAAGTAATGTTCTTTTTCCGAAGCTGCTTGTAGATAAGGCTGCTCCCCGCTTCCGGCAGGGCCTTGCGGAGAAATTTGTCAAACCGCTGCCCCGCCTCGTTCAAACCGATCTTCAACTCCTGCATCTCTTCCGCCCTCACATAACGGCATCCGTCCGTTCTTTTTAAAAAAATATCACAGGCTGACACTCTTTAAGGTCGCCGCAATGCCGGCGGAAAGCTCCGGGTCATCCTCCATCGTCTGCAGTTCCTCCAGGTGCCGGATATATTGCTTTTTGTCCAGGGATATTTTGATGTCGACATGGGAAAAGGAATCCGCTTTTAAGAGGGGATCCATGTGCCTTAAGAAAGCCTGTCTGTCAAAATCTTTGGCGGAGGCGTAGACCCGAACCTGGCTGCCCCGGACCGCCATATGTTCCACCACAAAATTTTTCTCATACCCGGTAAAGACCATGTCGTACAGGGTGAGCAGGGATCCGGTATGAGGTTCGATCTGCGCCGCGCTTTCTTCGTCCAGTCCCTTGAATCTGCAGAACATGACAGCGCTTACCGCGCTCTTACTGGCGGGAAGGCACCCCAGGATTGCAACGATGGTCAAAAGATTCATTCGAGTGCCCGTGGTGAGATATCCCCCCGCAAAGAGGCTCAGAGAGATTCCGAAATACAGTACCGTCCTCAGAATCTCATAACCCTTTTGTGTCTTTAGATAACCCTTAGTCCCTTTATAAGCATCCCCGGAAAAAATCCGAAAAAAACGCATATGTGAATGTTCCTTTCTGTCCTCTCAGCAGCCTTTTGAAAGAGCTGTTCCCTCTTTTTGGTCGTTCTGCGCCGGTACTCCAATCTTCCGGCGCTTTTCTGGTTTCCCTGTTGCCCGCGGCTGCCCTATTGCATCCGGTTCCCTGTTGCGCCAGATTTATCCTATCGCTTGTTGTGTGCCAGGCTGCCCTATTGCACGCGGTTCTCCATGCCTTTCAGCGCATCCATGCCGGCCAGGATCAGGTCGTGGGGAAGGAGCTTTGAGCAGATGTCCAAGGCCTTGATCGGAAGCCCGCACAGGGAACGGCTCTTCTTGTGATAAGCGTCCCGGAGAGCCTGCCGGACGACCCGCTCCGGAGAAACCATGGCATATTTTTTGATGGCCAGGGTGCTGCCGTTTTTCTCCGCAATCTCCAGAAAAGGGGTGTCAACAGGCCCGGGGCACACCGCGGTAACGGAGATTCCCCGGCCTTTCAGCTCCCGGCCCAGCGCTCTGGAAAAGCTCAGGACATAGGATTTGCTGGCCGCGTAAACAGCAAAGTCTGCCTGGGGAAGAAATGCAGCGCTGGAAGCCATCTGAATCAGGCGTCCGCCCCGGGGCATCCAGGGGATCACGCGGTGGGTCAGGTCGGTGAGAGCCTCACAGTTTAAGCGGATCATGCCGATGGTCTCTCTGCGGTCGGCCTTCTGAAATTCTCCCATGAGACCGTACCCGGCCGCGTTTACAAACATACAGACCCGTGCCTTCTCCGCGCAAAGCGCTCGTTCCAGCTGGTCCAGATGGCCTTTTTTCGTCAGGTCTATGGCGAAGATCCGGGTTTTGTGCCTGAGGGAAGCGCTCAGTTCCCGCAGGGCATCCTCCCGCCTCGCCGCCAGCCAGAATTCGTCGATATGATGAAAATAGGGATCCATCTGCAGGGCAAACTCCCTGCCGATCCCGGAGGATGCCCCGGTAATCAATGCAATATTCATAAATTAAATGTCTCTTTCCATTATTAAATTGCGGTGCATTAAAACGTCAATATGCGGTAATCCAGGTTGTCTTCAGTCTGGTAAATACTGAAACCGAAAAGCACAGTCAAGCTTTAAAATTCCCGGGACTCTATTCCACCCGTCACTAAAATCTTGAGGGTTCTGTCCTGCCCGCGTTCAAAAAACTGAGCCGATATTCCAACCTTGGAAAAACCTCTAAAAGAAATCGTAATAATCCTCTATGTAACCGTCCGCAAAGGCTTTTTTCTCTTCCCGGGAATCCGCAGAGTACTCGTCCTCCACCGCACAGACGGTCATGCCGGCCGCCCTGCCCGCCATCAGACCCGGCAGGATGTCCTCAAAGACCAGGCAGTCTTCCGGAGCCACTTTAAGCTCCGCGCAGACCGCCAGATAGATGTCCGGCGCGGGCTTTCCGTTCAGAACTTCGCTGCCCGTCCTGATACAGGAGAACATTTCTTTCAGACGGTGTACCCGCAGGATATTCTCCACCAGTTCCCGGGAGTTGCTGGTGGCGATCCCCAGGCGGATGCCCTGTCTCACACAACCCTCCAGGAAATCCGGGATCCCGTTTTTTAAAGGGACCTCCTTCTCGTACTTTTCCCAGGCCATCCGGTTCCAGGCCTCTTTCATCTGGTCTATGTCCTCCGGGATCTCGTAGTTTTCCTTAAAGTAGAGGGCGGTCTGATGAAAGCTCATGCCCTCGATCTTTCTCTGCAGCGCCTTGTGATCCTCCAGGGGAATCCCAAATTTTCCAAGATACTCCCTGTCGATGTCCGCCCAAAGCCACATGGAATCCACCAAGGACCCGTCCAGGTCAAAGATGACCGCTTTTTTCCCGCGGATCAGGTTTTTCTTATCCTGCTCCCTCTCCGCCGAAGCGCGCAGCCCCTCCAGCTCCTCCGGCGTAAGCGCCCGGTATTCCCCGGGGGCCAGGGAGGAATCTAAATTCAGTGCGCCGAAGCGGATCCTTTTTAAGTACAAAACTTCGTTTCCTACAGCATGGAGCATCCGCTTCACCTGATGGAATTTTCCCTCCCGGATCGTCAGGTGGATCCAGAGGCCCTCCTCCCGGAACGACGGTCCCTCTCCTGCTTCCGGAGAAAGCGTCTTTCGGTTATCCCGAATGTCTCCCTCCCGCTCTTCCGTGCCCGGGCCCTCCCTCAGCACCGTCACGTGGGCCGGCAGGGTAATGCCGTCCTCTCCCAGATCAATGCCGTTCTCCAGGCGCAGGATGTCTTCCGGACTGAGTTCATGGGCGATCCGTACAAGGTAGGTCTTGGAGACGTGATGTTTCGGGGAGAGAAGCCGGTGGGCAAGCTCCCCGTCGTTTGTGAGGAAAAGGAACCCCTCCGTATCCTTGTCCAGTCTCCCGGCAGGGGAGAGATCCCGCCTGTGGTCTGACGGGAGCAGGTCCAGCGCCGTCTTCTCCTCACCATCCCGGGTTGCGGAGAGAACACCCGCGGGCTTGTTCATCATATAATACTCATATTTTTGATAGCGAAGGACATTTCCCTGAAAGGCGACCTGATCCTCGTCCTCCCGGATCTGAGTTTCCGGTTTCGTGACGGTTTTCCCGTTCACCGTGACAAGCCCCTGGCTCAGCATCTTTTTTACCTGGCTTCGGCTTCCCATATTCATTTCCGTGAGAAATCTGTCCAAACGCATGAATGACTCCGTCCTATGTGGAATATATTTACTGTGAAAATCTGCCAAACGATCCAGGAAAACCATGTTCTATATCCTTTTGTTTCTCTGTTTTACCGTCGGCATCCTCACCAGATCCCAGATCAGTGTGCACTATGCTTCCCTTGGACTGAAACTCTGGTTTGAAAACATGATACCCGCCTTACTGCCCTTTATGATCCTGTCCGGCGTCATGGTGCGGAAAGGGATGGCCGGAAAATTCGCCTCCATCCTTCATCCCCTGCTGGGAAAGCCTTTGAACGCCTCCAGGGCGGACTGTTATGTGATCTTTGTGGGATTCCTCTGCGGGTTTCCCATGGGGGCGAAGACGGCGGCGGAACTCTATGCGAGAGGGGAACTGACAAAAAAAGAGGCGCTCTGGCTTCTGGCCTTCTGCAACAATATCGGCCCGGTCTATTTCTGCAGCTTTGTCATCCCCACGCTGCACATTCAAAAGCCCCTGCCCTGTCTCTGTATCATGTACGGTCTTCCGCTTCTCTACGGTGCGGTCCTCAGATATACGATCTACCGTGAAGATAAGACCGCCGCTGCGGCCTGCGCGGTACCCCCGGTTTCACCGTCCATTCTGGAAGCGGTGGAACAGTCTATCTACAGCGCTGTCCAAAGCATGCTGATGCTGGGAGGCTATATGATCCTCTTCTGTCTGATGAATCTTCTGCCCCATATCTTAAAGGGCGGTCCGATTCCACTTCTTAGTCCCTTTCTGGAGATCACCTCCGGGATCCAGGCTATGGAGGGGAAAATGCCCGTCTACTGCCTTGTCCTTCTGACTTTTGGAGGATTGTCCTGCCTGGCGCAGACATACAGTTCCCTGAAGGGAACGGACCTCACGGAACACATCGGCGAATATCTGCTGCATAAATTAATGCTGACCGGCCTCGCCGCTCTCTGTTATCTGGCCTGGTACCTGTTGTCCCCGGGTGGTTCATTTTTATAACAGCACATTACATAAGGCCAGCCGGAACAAGGCGCGGAACCGATTACCGCGTCTGTCCGGAATGACCGCCTCCGGAAAAGAGATACAGGATCAGCAGGATCAAAAAGATCAGAAATACCACAGGAATCAGGTATCTAAGCACAGAGAGCACATCCTCCACAGCGGATGAATTTTCTGACAGCGGGGTGCCCGCCGGTACCAGGTCGGACGTTCCGTCCTGCATTTCAGCATCCTCCGAAGAGTCCGTACCTCCCACAGCAAGCTCCCCCTGACCCTGGCCGCCGCCTTCTTCCTGACTCTCCGCCCCGCCAAATGCCTGGGTAAAGTGCAGGATATTGCTTTCTGAAAAAAGATCATAGGCATTGTAAGCCCGCACACAGATGTCCGGGATCACCCCATCCGGAATCTCCAGTTCCAAAAGAAATCCTTCCTCATACACTCCCGTCAGGATATCCCCTACCGGCCAGGCCTGCAGTTTAGAAAAATTTTTTCCTCCATCCAGGCTGTAGGTGTAATAGATGAGATTGGAGTCTTTGTCGGAAGCTTTCACAGAAAGCAGGACTCTTCCCTCCGAATAAAACGCTTCGTCGAGTTCAACGGTACAGGCCTCCGGCGGCGTATCATCATATTTGGCCCTGGGCACCATTTCTGTCAGCGAGACATCGGGAAGCGTCGCCGGATAATCCGAATAATCCACTCCCAGGGAATCGCTCTTCAGTCCAAAATACTTTGCAACCGCATGGGCAGCCGAGACGCCGAAGGCGCGCTGATCCTCCTCTGTATCACAGTGCAGGGCGTCCTCCGCCTGATCCACATGACAGTGTTCCACAATCACGGCTGGAATACCAAGAGCCACAGACTCCCGGATCACCCCATAGTAATCCTTTCCCTTGCTGTCCACCCTCGTTTTAATGCCGCGTAGATGCATTCCAAGATCCTGAAACTGGCGCATCACAACCGTCGCAAACTGATATCCGTAGGCGTGATATTCCGGTTCCAGGGAGATCCAGACTTCAGAGCCGAACGAAGCATGGCTTTCTGACGCATTGTAATGAATGCTGACCAGAAGATCCGCGTCCTTTTCCTCCGCAAACTCCGCCCTTTCTTTTAAGGTGAGATCTTGATCTTCCGTCCGGGTGAGATACACCTCAACCCCTTCAAAGCGGCTGAGTTCGTCATACATGGCAAGCGCCGTGGTCATGGTCAGATCTTTTTCCATATAGGCGGCGTTCTGTGTGGTCCCAAGATTTTCCCCGCCGTGTCCGGGATCGATCACAACGACCACCTTATCCCCCGGATCCTGGGCTCTCCCGGCGGCGTGCACCGGAACCGAAGTCATGAAGAGAAGGGGCAGAAGAACTAATGTCATAAAAATACAGGATTTCTTTACAGGCGCTGCGTGCAAAGTCCACATAACAAAATCACTCCTTAAAGATTGGATAATTACAGATAAACCAGCTTTCTGGCAGAAAACTGGTTTCATAAAAGTATCTTATCTATCTTCTCATGTGTAATCATGTCTTTTTCAGGCGTCCTCTTCCGCAGGGATCTCCTCTATTTCCGAAAGAGACTGCTCCTCCGGATGAAGCTGCTGAATATTGCCCTCTATCAGCCTGTGGTATTCATCCAGGGAAGAATACAGTTTCTGATAACTTTCCTCGCTGGCCTGCATACATCTGTTGAAATTGCCCACAAAACTCTCCTGGGCGGAGCCGATGATCTTGTTCAGATGCGTCAGGACTTCTTCCATATATTGATTGGCGGCGTCCTTCAAGGCATTCGCCTCCATAGTAGCGTTGTCTATGATCCCCTGGGCCTTGTTCATCGCCATATTGACAAATTCATCCGCACGAGCCTGGGCACGCTGCATGATCTCATGCTCGCTGATCATCTGGTTATGTTCCGTAGTGGCCTGATCCAGCAGATCCTTCGCCTGCTGTTCCGCCTCTGCCTTCATATTTTCTGCACGAGATAATGCATTCGCAAGAATCGCATCCTTCTGGGCGATGACTTTCTGGTACTGCTTTACCTCTTCCGGCACTCCGCGGCGCAGGGTTTGCATATATGTGTCCATATCCTCTTTGTTGACGATTATTTCCGTGCTGGAAAAAGCCCTGAACTTGCAGCCGCTGAGATAATTCTCAATCTCATCAATGATCTGCTCCATTTTCTTTATGCTGTTGCTCATTTGTCCTTACGCCTTTCTATGATATTTTTCGTATATTAACTTCGCGACAAAATCCGGAACGCAGGGACTCACGTCTCCGCCGAAGTAGGCAATCTCCTTCACGCCGGAAGAACTCAGATAAGCATACTCCAGGCTGGTCGTGAGGAACACGGTATCCAGCGCCTCGTTTGACAGCTGACGATTCGTCTGGGCAAGCTGCAGTTCATATTCAAAATCCGTAACCGCCCGCAGGCCTCTTACCGCCACATGAATATCCCGGCTGGCGGCATAGTTGATGAGAAGCCCGCTGAAACTGTCCACCTGCACATTCGGAAGGTCCTTCACAGCCTCTTTTATAATATTAACACGTTCTTCCACAGAAAACAACGGAGATTTTTCTTTGTTGTTCAGAACGCTCACGATGAGCTCATCAAACATCTTTGACGCTCTTTTGATCACATCCAGGTGCCCCAGGGTCATGGGGTCAAAGCTTCCCGGATACACAGCTCTCTTCATAACTTTCCCTCCCTGCATAAAAACACGTGCTTGTTTGTCTTGTATTTTTTCTCTCTCCGGACGGAATAGCCAAGTTCCTTCACGTAAGAAAAGTCGGCGTCCAGCTTTTCCTCCACGATGATCAGCGTCTCGGAATCGATATAAGGCATTTCCCGGAGCGCCTCCAGCACTCTGCGGTCCTGTCCCTCGCCGTAAGGGGGATCCAGAAACACAATATCCGCATGGTTCTCCCGGATAAAAGACAGCCCGGCCACGGCGTCCTGCTTTAGAACGACCGCCTTTTCCGTAAATTTCGTAAATTCAATGTTCCGCTGGATGCAGGATACCGCCGCCGGAGCGTTCTCTATAAAATACGCTTTCCGGGCGCCGCGGCTCAGGGCCTCGATGCCGATGCCGCCGCTCCCGGAGAACAAATCTAAAAATACGCTCCCGGGGACGTCGTTCTGCAGGATATTAAACAGCGTTTCCTTGATCCTGTCCGTTGTAGGCCTGGTGTCCATCCCTTCAGGCGTCTTCAGGGGCAGGCTCCTGGCAGTGCCGGCGATTACTCTCATACGCACCAATTTCCTTTCTATGTACTCAGGATCTATCTACCTGAATCTTTACACATGGATCCTTATCCCTGTACCTCAGCACATGGGTCATTATCCTTGGATTCTTATCCCTGAACCTCAGCACATGGATCCATATCCCTGGATTTTTATCCCTGGACCTTTACACCTGGATCTTTGTTCTGGAATCCTTATTCCGAGGCCTTTATTCCTAAATTTTGATACCCGTTTTTTCAAAATTTTACACCCGGATCTTCACGCCCTTGGAATCCCGGCTCCCCAGTTTGACGCTGTTTAAGACAACGCTCTTTCCCTGGTATTCTATGGCGGTTTCCACGGCGTTTCTGGTGTAATACACCGCCTCCACCTCGTCTCCGGCTCCCAGCTTCATCCCCCGCACGCCGATGGCGGTCTTTTTCTTCTCCGGGATCTGCTCGATGGGGAAGCGCAGGAAATACCCGGCCTTGGACTGGAGCACAATGTTCTTCTGATCTCTCAGGGTTTCCACTCCCACCAGCTTATCGCCCTCTCCAAGCTTTGTAGCCACTACAGTCCGGCTCCGGACGTCAAACTCCCCGCCGTCCACCAGCTTTACCATGGATTGTTTTGTGGTAAAGATCAGCTGACAGAGATTTAGATCCGTCTGGGAAGCCATGTAGACGATGCTCTCCTCCCGGGAGTCGTAATTGCTCACGTTGTCGATGGGGATTCCCTTGTCCCGGAGTTTGCCCGCGGGCAGATCCATCACCTTTACCGTGTGCATCTGGCCCTTATCCGTAAAGAGACACACCCTGCCCACGTTTTTGCAGGTGACCACATAGCGGAACTCGCTGTCCGCCGCCTCCTTATTCCGCTCATAGGTGACGGTGTCGATGGTCTTCGCATAGCCGAAGCGGTCCATCAAGAGCACCACGTCCGTCTCCTCGACCTCTTTTTCCTTATAGACGGCCTCCTGGGCGTTCTCGATCACAGTGCGGCGCTTTCTGCCGTACTCTTTCTTAAAACCGTCCAGTTCGCTGATGATAACCTGGGCCATGGAATCCCGCCTGTCCAGGATATCCTCGTAGCGGTAGATGTTTGCCAGGGTATCCTCGTGCTCGCTGATCAGCGCCTCCAGCTCCAGGCCGATCAGTTTATACAGCCGCATCTCCAGAATGGCGTTGGCCTGCTTTTCCGTGAAACAGAGCTGTGCGGCCATGATCCGGGACTCCCTGGTGCGGAATTTGATGCCGTCCACCTTTCCCTCCACCAGACAGGCCTTTGCCATAGCCCGGTCTTTAGAACCCCTGAGGATCTCGATGATCAAGTCGATCACGTTGCAGGCCTTGATCAGACCCTCCTGGATCTCCTTCCTTTCCAGCTCTTTCTCCAGAAGATTGGTATATTTCCTCGTGGCTATTTGGAATTGAAAATCCACGTTGGCCTTGATGATCTGGCGCAGGCTCATAGTCTCCGGCCTGCCCTCGTGGATGGCCAGCATGTTCACGCCGAAGGTATCCTCCAGGCGGGTCTTTTTGTACAACATATTTACAAAGTTTTCGGCGTCAGCATCTTTTCTGAGCTCGATAACGATGCGGATCCCCTCCTTGGAACTCTGGTTGGAGATGTCCACGATGTCCGCGGTCTTCTTGCTCTCCGCCAGCGCCGCCACGTCCGTCAGGAACTTGGCGATATTGGCGCCGATCATGGGATAGGGAATCTCGGTGATGACCACATTGGTCTTCCCGCCCTTTGCCTTCTCAAATTCCACCTTCCCCCGAATCTTGATCTTGCCCGTGCCGGTCTCGTAGATGTCTGCGAGCTCGTCCTTGTTGATCACGATGCCGCCTGTGGGGAAATCCGGTCCCTTGATATACCGCATCAGCTCCCGGGTGGAGATATTCTCGTCGTTCAGATAGGCTTTCATGGCTTCGATCACCTCCGCCAGGTTGTGGGGCGGGATGCTGGTCACCATACCCACGGCGATGCCGTCCGAACCGTTCACAAGAAGGTTCGGGAACTTTACAGGGAGGACGGTGGGCTCTTTCTCCGTCTCGTCGAAGTTGGGCATGAAGTCCACCACGTCCTTGTCCAGATCCGCCAGGAACGCCTCCTGGGTCACCTTCTGAAGGCGGGCCTCCGTGTAACGCATAGCCGCCGCGCCGTCCCCCTCGATGTTGCCGAAATTTCCATGGCCGTCGATGAGCGCCATTCCCTTCTTAAAATCCTGGCTCATGACCACCAGGGCGTCATAAATGGAACTGTCGCCGTGGGGATGGTACTTACCCATGGTATCGCCGACGATGCGGGCGCTTTTCCGGTAGGGCCGGTCAAAGCGGATCCCCAGCTCGTGCATATCGTAGAGAACCCGCCTCTGCACCGGCTTTAAGCCGTCCCGCGCGTCCGGCAGGGCCCTGGCGATAATTACGCTCATGGCATAGTCGATAAAGGCTTTCTGCATCTCCTCGGAATATTCGGTTTTAATGATCCTGCTGTCGTCCATATTTTATCTTTCCTTTTCTCTTTCAGCCTCCGCGGCCTCCCTGTTTCGGCGCTCCCTGCAGACCAGTATCACCGTCACGATGACGGAGACAAGGATCACCGCGGCGGTCACCACCAGTCCCGCAAAGGGGAGCAGGAGGGTTAAGAGCGGGAAACCATGGCCCAGCGCATACCCCTGTTCCGCGATCTGCTGCTGTCTTGCCTGTTCAAAGAGCATGAGATCCAGCTCGATCCCTATGGGGTACAGCGCTATGTTCACCGCCAGCTGAATGGGCACCGCCAGCAGGAACCGGTAGGGAGATTTCTTTCTTCTTCGGGTTTCGGATCGTTTCATGGCGTATCTCCTATGCCTGCATATCCAGCTCCGCGTCGGTGGCGTGATCGTAGATAAAGGCCTTGCGGGGCGGCACCTCGGTACCCATCAGAAGCTCCGTGATCTCGCTGGCCATCCGGGCGTCCTCGATCTCCACCTGCTTCATCATCCGGGTCTCCGGGTTCATGGTGGTCTCCCAGAGCTGCTGGGCGTCCATCTCTCCAAGTCCCTTATAGCGCTGCAGGGTGAAAGAGGAATTTTTGTGGGTCTTGCGGTATTTCTCCAGCGCCTTGTCGTCGTAGAGATACTGTTCCGCTCCCTTGTTCGGCATGGCCTTATAAAGCGGGGGCATGGCGATATAGACATGGCCCTCGAAGATCAGCTCCGGCATAAAGCGGTAGAACAGCGTCAGGAGCAGGGTGGAGATATGAGCCCCGTCCACGTCCGCGTCGGCCATAATAATGATCTTGTCGTAGCGCAGTTTTGAGATGTCAAAATCGTTCCCGTACCCCTCCGAAAAACCGCAGCCAAAGGCGTTGATCATGGTCTTGATCTCTGCGTTGGCAAGGACCTTGTCGATGCTGGCCTTCTCCACGTTCAGGATCTTGCCCCGGATCGGCAGGATCGCCTGGTACTGGCGGTTTCTGGCCGTCTTCGCGCTGCCGCCTGCGGAATCCCCCTCCACGATGAAGATCTCGCACTTTCCGGCGTCCCTGGACTCGCAGTTGGCAAGCTTTCCATTGGAGTCGAAGGAATACTTCTGCTTGGTCAGCATGTTCGTCTTTGCCTTCTCCTCCGTCTTGCGGATCTTTGCCGCCTTCTCCGCGCAGCCGATGACGCCCTTTAAGACCTCCAGATTGCGGTCGAAGAAATGCACTACTTCGTCCCCGGTGACCTTGCTCACCACTTTCGCGGCGTCCTGGTTGTCCAGCTTGGTCTTGGTCTGCCCCTCAAAGCGGGGATCCGGGTGCTTGATGGAGACCACGGCGGTCATGCCGTTCCGCACGTCGGCGCCGGTGAAGTTCGCGTCCTTCTCCTTTAGGATATTGAGCTCCCTGGCGTAGGTGTTGATCACATTGGTGAACATGGTCTTAAAGCCCGTGAGATGCGTTCCGCCCTCGGAGTTGTAAATATTGTTGCAGAAGCCCAGCACGTTCTCGTGAAACTCATTGACGTACTGGAAGGCCACCTCCACGGAGATCCCTTCGCTCTCACCGCTGAAATAGATCACATCGTGTATGGTCTCCTTGGATTTATTCATGTCCTTGATAAAGCCCACGATCCCTTCCGGCTCATGAAACCGGATCTTCTCTTGGCTCTCCGGCCGCTTGTCCTCATAGAGGATGGTGAGGCCGGGGTTTAAGTATGCGGTCTCGTGGAGCCTGCTCTTTACCTCGTCTTCTTTAAAGCGCGTGCGGTCAAAGATCGTGTCGTCCGGCAGGAAATTGATGGTGGTGCCGGTCTCCTTCGTCTTGCCCACTACGGGAAGAAGCCCCTCTATCAGCTCCGTGGTGGGGATCCCCCTCTCGTAGGTATCCTCGTAGATCGCTCCGCCGGTCTTCACCCTGACAGTGAGCTTTGTAGAAAGGGCGTTCACCACCGAAGAGCCCACGCCGTGCAGGCCGCCGCTGGTCTTATAGGCGGTATTGTCAAACTTTCCGCCCGCGTGCAGAGTGGTAAACACCAGCCTCTCCGCGCTCATCCCCTTTTCATGCATCCCCACCGGGATCCCTCTCCCGTTGTCGGAGACAGTGGCGGAGCCGTCCTCCTCCAGCGTCACGGTGATGGTATCACAGTACCCCGCCAGATGCTCGTCCACGGAATTGTCCAAAATCTCATAGATCAGGTGATTCAGTCCCTTCGTGGATACGCTGCCGATATACATGCCGGGGCGCTTGCGGACAGCCTCCAGACCCTCTAAGACAGTGATATTCGACGCGCCGTAGCCGTCCGCTTTGTTTTCCTTTGCCATATCTGATAAACTCCTTGCGGCCCTTCGGCCGTTCCTTAAATTATGCCTTATCTTTTTATTTTATCATACATATTGTGCTTTTCCAAGAAGAAAATACAAAATTTGGTACACCAGTTCAGCCAGCCGCCGTAGTTCGAGCAAAAATTGTGCTTGCACAAATTTTTGCCGAACACGAGCGGCTGAGGGAGCGCCATTTTATGAGCAAAGTTAGTCGCGAAGCGACGGAGAGCGCCGCAGGCGCGGCTTTGCAAATGGCGCAGGCTGAACTGGTTTCCCCAGGGACGCGTTCCTTCATTTCATGCGCAAAGACACTCGCAAAGCAGCGGTAAGCGCGTCAGCGCGGCTTTGCGAATGGCGCGGGCTGAACTGGTACCCCCAGGGACGCGTTCCTTCATTCTATGCGCCAAGACACCCTCCCATCACGCAGCCAGACACACCACCAGAATATCCGTAATCCTGACTTCCGGCATGGTCTTTTCCATAGTCTCGCGGATCTCCTGCTTTAATTCGCTCTGAAGGCGCTGCCTGTAATCGTCAGACGTATCTTCGATATTGTCGTATTCCTTTTCCAGTTCTCGTAACTTTTTTCCCAGGCGTTCTTCCAGCGCCAGCATTTTCTCCGCATCCGGGACGGCGTCTTCATACCGCACCTCGATAAAGACCGTCTCGAAGATATCCCTTTCACAAAGATAGAAAAACTGACTAAAAAATCGGTAAAAGGAAGCTGTGGGAACATTGCTGGTCAAATCCCACTCATCTTGCATGGCATCCTTCTCGGATTCCGAAAGCATAGCCGCATATTCCAAAGGATTTCGGATCACCTCTGCCAGCGTCCTGTTCTTCCCTTCGGCAGGGTCTGTAACATCCGGCAAATCAGCGGCATCCAGCGGCCAGGGAATTCCGAAGCGCCCGCCCCCGTTCCTTTCATCGGAATCCCTGTTGCCGGAAAAAGCGTTTTTTATGGACTCCCATAGATTTTTTCCCACTTGTCCCCTCCTGTGATCCTATCATTCTCTGTCTGAAAAAGACCGCCGAAGCGGTCTTTCTTTACGAGATTTTCTTACAGACGGCGATGGCCAGGGAGCCGGGGCCGATGTGACAGGCCACGCTCAGAGAGAGCGGATCGATGTGAACGTCGTACCCGGGATATTCCGCGAGAAGCTCATCCCTTAAAGCAAGGGCCGCCTCATAATTCTGGGTGTGGGCGATCTGGAGCCAGACGCCGCCGGGAGCCGGGGTGATGCCGCCGAAGCGGTTCTCGATATCGCTCTTGATGGCGCTCATCATGATGCTCTTGCCCTGAGCCGTGGTCCGCGCCTTTGCGAAGGCGTCCAGCTTTTCACCCTGGATCTGCAGCACGGGCTTCAGCTTCAACAGGGTTCCGATGGCGGCCGCCGCCGGAGTGATCCTGCCGCCCTTTTTCAGATAATACAGGGTGTCCAGCATGATGTAGATGCTGCTGTTGAATTTATCGGCCTCCAAAAAGTCTTTTACCTCTTTGGCGCTCATTCCCTTCCCGATCAGCTCCAAGGCGTCCAGGGCGGACTGCCTCTGGGTCACGGAGATGCGCTGATTGTTGACGACTTGGACCTTTCCCTCATACTCCTCCGCGAGAAGGGCCGCGCTCTGGCAGGAACCGGAGAGACCGCTGCTCATGGGGATATGGACGATCTCGTCGTATTCCTTCAGAACCTCGTTCCAGAGATTGGTAACCGCCTCCGGGGAGGGCTGGCTGGTGGAGATGTTCTCCCCCTGCTTCAGCTTCTCGTAAAACTCGTCCTGGGTTAAGTTAATATCCTCGAAATACTGTTCCCCGCCGATCATAAAGGGCATGGGGAGCACAAAAACACCCAGTTCTTTTCCCGCTGCCTGGGTGATACCGCTGTTACTGTCGGTGACAACTGCAACCTTTGCCATGAGACTTTCATTCCTTTCAAACCATAATCATGCCGGGCCGCTTCCTGCCTGTTCCGGGGAGCCCGTGGAAAATCCACGCGGCTTCGGTCATCCGCAATCAGACGGAAGCGGAACCATACGTTTATTCTACTGTCAAATCGTCCTAAAGTCAACCTTGTTTCGGACGGTATTTTCAAAGTGTTCCCGCAGGGGCCTGTGGACTTCCAGAGAGAGATCCGGGTCCTGGTCCAAAAGCCTGTCCACCAGGTCCGAGGTCTTTTTCAGGAGTTCCGAATCGTCATAGATATCCCCCACGCGGAAGGCAAAATCGCCGCTCTGCCGGACGCCGAACAGATCCCCGGGTCCCCGGAGCTTTAAGTCCTCCGAAGCGATGTGGAAGCCGTCATTGGAGTGATTCAGGATCTCCAGGCGCTCCATGGTCTCCTTCTTCTCGTCCGTGCTGACAAAGATACAGTAGCTCTGGGCGTCCCCCCTGCCAACGCGGCCCCGGAGCTGGTGAAGCTGGGCCAGTCCGAACCGCTCGGCGTTCTCCACCATCATCACCGTGGCGTTCGGCACATTGATCCCCACCTCGATCACGGTGGTGGACACCAGGACGTCGATATTGCGGGCCGCGAAATCCTCCATGATCCGGTTCTTCTCCGCAGGCCGCATCTTTCCGTGGAGATGAGCCACAATCACGGAGGGAGGCAGGACACTGCGCAGCTTCTCCGCGTAATCCGCCACATTCTCCAGATCCGTCATCTCCCCCTCTTCCACCTGGGGACAGATTACATAGGCCTGGTGTCCCTGGGAAACCTGATTTGCAATGAACTGATAAGCTTTCGCGCGGTAAGAGGTATTCACCACGCAGTTCTTGATGGGCAGCCGGTTTGCGGGGAGTTCTCGGATCACCGAGATCTTCAGGTCGCCGTATAATATGATGGCCAGCGTCCGGGGGATTGGCGTGGCGCTCATCACCAGGATGTGTGGGCTGAGCCCCTTTTCCGCCAGGGTCTCCCGCTGTCTGACGCCGAAGCGGTGCTGTTCGTCCGTGACTGCCAGGGCCAGCTTTTGATAGCTGACCTTTTCCTGGATCAGAGCGTGGGTCCCGATGATCAGGTTTGCCTCACCGGAGGCGATTTTCGCATAGGCCTCTTTCTTTTCTTTCGCCGTCATGGAACCCACTAAAAGCACGGGCCGGAAGGCCAGCTTGTACTTCTCCGTATCCCGCTTTACGCTTTCGAAATGCTGGACCGCCAGGACCTCCGTGGGTGCCATGAGCGCCCCCTGATAACCGTTTGCAGCCGTCATCAGCAGGGCCAGCAGCGCAATGATCGTTTTTCCGGATCCCACGTCCCCCTGTACCAGACGGTTCATGCAGCGCGGCCCCTCCATATCGTCCCGGATCTCCTGCCAGACCTGCTTCTGCCCCGCCGTGAGACGGAAGGGCAGACTGTCGATATAGCGCACCGTATCAGCAGTTTCAAACATGGGGTATCCATTTGGAAGACTGTTGGAAAGATCTTTGTTTTTTCGTAGAAGGAGCAGGAACGCAAAGAATTCCTCGAAGGCAAGCCTCCTGTGGGCCCGCCTGACAGACTCGGTATCCCGGGGAAGATGGATCTCCCGGATTGCCTCCGAGAGGCTGGTCAGCTCCATCTCTTCCAAGATTGCCCCAGGAAAATATTCCTCTTCGAAGGCATAGTTCTCCAGGGCTTTCTGAACCGCCTTCTGGATCGCCTGATTGGTCAGCCCCTTCGTCAGGGAATACCGGGGCTGGAGACGGCCTGTGAACTTTGCGTATTCCTCGGAGGAATAAACCCTGGGCTGTTCCATGATCAGCGCCGGGCCCTTTGTCTGCACTTTTCCCCGAAAGACAAAGGTCTTTCCCGGCTGAAAACGCTTCAGAAGATAGGGCATGTTAAAAAAAGTGAGCTGCATGGAGCCGGAACCGTCGCGGATCAGTACATTCATGATATTGAGATTCCGGATCTTTTTTATGTTGGGGACGGACAACACGGTCCCGTTGACCGCTTCCGTCTCCCCCGGGACGACCTCCCGGATCTGCCGCGGCGCTTCAAAGCGCTCGTAATCCCGGGGATAATGGGCCAGGAGATCCCCCACGGTATCGATATCCAGTTTGTGAAACAGCCTGGCTGTCTTCTCTCCGATCCCTTTGATCTCCAGGATGGGCGTCTGATCGTTCATAATTCACCCCTTACGGCAGCCATGGCAGTTCACCTGTCCCGGCTTTTCCCATGCCGTCTGCCAAGCAGCGCCGCACTCTCTTTATACCTAATCGAGGCGAGACAGAGCAAACGAAATATCAGATAGACAGTTTTCCGTCATTCCACAGAGATCAGGTAATAGTAAATGGGCTGACCGCCGTACTGAAGCTCCACATCCAGATCCGGATACCGGCCGGCAAGTTTAGCACGCACCGCCTCCGCCGCCTCCGCGGAAACGTCGCTCCCGTAATAAACGCTGATCAGCTCGGACTCCCCGTCCACCATGGCGTCCGTCGTCTCCAGAACCACCGTGTCCAGATCGGCGCCATTCGCAAGAATACCGTTGTCACCGACGCCCATGTAATCGTCTTTTTTGATCGCCTTGTCGTCGATGACCGTATCCCGCACGGCGTATGTGACCTGACCGGTCTTCACCTTCTCGATCTCCCGGATCATGGTCTCCTCGTTCTCATCGACCGTGCTGCCTTCCATATAGTTGATCATGGCGGTAATCCCCTGGGGGATGGTCTTCGTAGGGATCACTAGGAGATTCTTTTCCGTGGTGAGCTCCGCGGCCTGCCTTGCGGCAAGGATAATGTTTTTGTTGTTGGGGAACAGGAATACATTCTCGGCGTTTACCTGGTCCACAGCGCTCAGGATATCCGCCGTGCTGGGGTTCATGGTCTGCCCGCCCTCGATAATGTGGTCCACGCCGATGCTCTGGAAGATCTCGCTGAGACCGTCCCCCGCCGAAATCGCTATGAACCCTGCTTTTTTCGGAGGTTCCGCTGGTTTCGCAGGAGCAGCTGCCGCTTCTTTCTCAGCGGCTTTAAAAAGCTTTTCCTGATGCTCCAGCCGCATATTGTCGATCTTCATATTGGAGAGCTGTCCATACTTTAAGCCTTTCTGAATAGCCAGCCCGGGATCGTTCGTATGCACGTGCACCTTGACTACTTCGCCGTCGCAGACACATACGATGGAATCTCCAATGGACTCCAGGTATGCCTTGAAATCCATTTCCGTCTTGATATTGAAAGTTTTATTCAACAGAATAATGAATTCCGTACAGTATCCGTATTTGATATCCGCTTCCGCCTGAGCTTCCATATTGGGTTTTGCGGAAGAACCTGAAGCAGCGGCCGGATTAATGCTGAAGTCGATCTCCTTCCCCAGCAGCGCGTCGTAAGCGCCGGAGAGGACTTCGATCAATCCCTGCCCGCCGGAGTCCACGACCCCCGCCTGCTTCAGCACGGGAAGGAGTTCCGGCGTCTGGCTCAACACAAATCTCCCGTGCTCCAGGATCCGCCCGGCAAACTCTTCCAGATCCGTCACGCCGTCGTCCAAAAGTTCCCTCGCCTTTTCGGCAATACCCCTGGCCACGGTGAGGATCGTGCCCTCCTTCGGCTTCATAACGGCCTTGTAAGCGGTTTCCACGGCTTTTTCACAGCTCTCGGTCAGGACAGCGGCGTCAATTTTATCCGTGTTCTGAATAACCTTGGTAAATCCCCGGAAAAGCTGGGAGAGGATCACGCCGGAATTCCCCCTCGCCCCTCTGAGGGAACCGCTGGAAATGGCCTTGCACAGAGCGGCCATCCCGGGATCCTCGCCGAGTCCGGATACCTCCCGGGCGGCGGACATGATAGTCATTGTCATATTGGTGCCGGTATCTCCGTCGGGTACGGGAAACACATTCAATTCATTGATATATTCCTTTTGGTTTTCCAAATTCTTGGCGCCGGCTAAGAACATTTTGGAAAACAACTTAGCGTCAATTTCCTGGTAAGCCACGGTAACTTCCTCCTTAATCCCTTTTAATCAATCACTCTCACGCCTTCGACAAAAATGTTGATCTTTTCCACTTCGATACCGGTGAACTCTTCCACTTTATATCTCACGTTGCTGACAAGGTTATCCGAAACGGCGATGATGCTTACGCCATAAGCCACGATCACATGAAAATCCAGAATCAGCTTGTGGTTTGCGCTGACACTGACATTGATCCCCCTGCTCAGGCTCTCCATCTTCAGGATGCGAACCAGACCGTCCTTTACATTGGCAACGGTCATGCCAACTATTCCAAAGCACTCCACGGCAACGCTTCCCGCATACTGCGCAACGACCTGCTTATCAATGGCAATGCTTCCCAAATGCGTATCGATCGAAGACCCTTTCATATTCAGACCCAACCTTTCTGTGTTTGATGCACACTATTGATAACAATCATAACAGATTGTCTCCAAAAAAGAAATAAAAAAATAGAAAAATCTGTAAATTTCAAAAAAAAGAATTTTCTTCTTGCTTTTATATGGGTTTTCTGTTAATATATGAATGTTGTGAAAAATTACAGGGCTTTTGTGTACGTTCTGGTGGAGGAGGTGTCAAGATGGCTAAATGTGATATCTGTGGTAAGGGTGTTCATTTTGGGAACAACGTAAGCCACTCTCATAGAAGAAGCAACGCAATTTGGAAGCCGAATGTAAAGCGTGTGAAGTGCGTGGTAAACGGCGGGAATAAAAGGCTCCATGTTTGCACCAGCTGCTTAAGATCCGGCAAAGTAGAGCGGGCTTAACCCTGACTTCTTGAAAAGAATTCAAAAAGACTCCTTTTGTGGAGTCTTTTTTGAATTTTAAACACCTAATCGCAGACGCAGAAATACCCCGCTGCCGACAGGATCACGATGAAGACAAATCCAACAAAACGGTCCCTCAGGAGAAACATCAAGAACATTCCAAAGGCGATTCCGAGGATTCCGATCCCCACCATTTTGCGCATCATAACCGTCAGTCCTTTGGGAGTTTCTTACTTATACTATATGAGGGAACCGTTCAAAATGCACTACCCCTCCTCAGGGAAAGCGATATCCAGGGCCTGTTCGTCGGAGACCTGTTCTTTTCCTTTCTCCGCCCTCTTGTCCAGGAACTTGTCCACCATATCCGGAACCATATCCAGAACCTTGGTCACCGTATCCTGATTCTTTACGTTCACCAGTTTTACCACGCCGTTCTGGATCACCAGCACAGCGCTCGGCGTCATCTTTCCGCCCAGGCCGCCCACGCCGGAGGCAGAACCCTTCTGGCCGTTGTTGCCTGCTCCGGCGCCTACGCCAAAGGAGACGTCCACCAGGGGAAGGATGATGGTATCCCCGATCTTGGTCGCCTCCCCTACGACTGTCTTTGTCGACAGCACGGTGTTCATGCCTTTCAGAAGGGATTCCACCACACCCTGAAACTGATTCTCATTCTCTGCCATAAAATCCTCCATTCTGCGCCGAACGGCGCAATGATTTTCTTTTGCATCTATCTATGAAATATGTCCTGTTATCTCTCTCCAAAGCTTCCGCAGCCGCTTATCCAGCGCAGCCCGCAGAATATTCCACAGTAATACCACAACAGTCACGTGTCCCCTGATCAGGAGCTCTCCCTTCAGGACCGGTTCCTCAAAATCCGGCGTGAGTTCCACGGTTAGACGTTTCGGAAATTGAACTCTCAAAATGCTGTAAACCGCAAGGACATAACCGGTGATATCCGGGGAAGCTGCGCCAAAAACAAGCTTTCCTTCGATCCTTCGCGGCAATACATTCCGAAAAATTTTCAAAAGGCGGGCGAAGATTTCAGAGACATAAGCTTTCGTCTCTTCCTTCTGCCAGAGTTTCCAGTAAAAGTCTGCTTCCTCCCGCAGTTTCCGGTACACTTCCGCGATACTGCCCACAGCCTTTTTTTTACGGCTGCCGGACTTTTGACGTTCAGAATCCTCCGTTTTGTTTGTCTCCTCAGAATCCCCCGACTCTTTCAGGCTTTCCTCGTCTTTCTCCGGTTCCCCGGAGGGTTTGTCCTGACTGAAGCTCTGCGTTCCTGCCGCAGCCAAATCAGCCCTGGAAGTTTCTTCGACGCTGCCTGATGAAATCTGCGGGGGATTTTCTCCGCCGCTGTCCGGAGAAGTCTGCCCGGCATTCTCTGCTTTGCGGGAGGCTTTCTTTTTATGGGCGCCCGATTTTACCTTTTTTTGTTTTTCTTCTGGAGCAAGGTGAAACCAGGCGATTCGAACCTGCGGCTTTCCCGGCTCCGGATAGAGAAACAGGATCCGGAACAGGCCAAAGAGCCATCCCGCTTTCGCTTTTATCAAAAGGCTCTCAGGAGTTTTTTCCAGCTCCAGCCGGTAAGAGACCGGGAAAAACAGTACCAGCAGGAAAAACAACAGCAGCAGTCCCAATATTCCCACCAGAATCCAACCCACTACCGCCATGCCAGAAACTCCTTCAGGGAACAATCCCCTCTCTTTGAGAGACATTCCTGTGTAATCCGAGTCACAAGATCCAGCGCCTCGTCACGATTGCCTGCAATCCCCACGACAGACAGGGGGTATCTGCCGAATATATCCTGCGTCAGCTGGGCACAGCCCAGGATTTCCACCTGATCCGAGGGGTTCTCCGAAAGGACAAGAAGAGTCACGTTTGCCAATAACGGTTTTGTCAGCAGCTTCTTTTTTATCGTATCCAGTTTTTCAGATCTGATACTTTCTCCCAGATAAAGATTGGGTGAAAAATCCAGGAGCCTGTCCTTATTGGTTGTCCAAAAATTGCCTCGTTTCAAATCCGTGATTACCCCATGTCTTATCTTTCTTCCACTTCAGGCATCCGCTATACGCTTGCTCAAGGATCTGTTTCTCATCCGCAAAATCCAGCAGGTGATATCTCCCACTCAGGAAAAACGTGCCCGTAAACCTCCGTGCCGGATTTCTCCGCAGTCAATATCAACCTGTTTTTAGTATAGACGAAATCCCCGTTCTATGCAAGAAGTTTATTCCGAAGCATTCCCGGCGGCAATCTGGTGGAAGTAGATATCGAAAATCCCCTTTGCGACAGGGACGGCATAGTCGCCTCCTGTTCCCGCCGATTCCACGATGACCGTCACGCAGATTTCCGGGTCGTCAGCCGGCGCATATCCGGTAAACCAGGCGTGACTGTCGTCCGAAGAATCCTTGTACTCTGCGGACCCGGTCTTTCCGGCGGCGACATACCCCCTCCCCTGCAAAAGCTGGGCGTTGCCCTTTAACACTACGGCCTCCATAAGCTCTCTCAAAAGCTGGGCTTCATCTTCCGAGAGAAGCCGTCCATATTCGGTCGGATAAAACTTTTTGACAGTCTGACCGTCCTCGCTGACTACCCGGTCCAGCACAAAAGGCTCCATCAGGATTCCGTCGTTAGCGATTGCCGAGGTAATCATATTAAGGTGAATGGGCGTAATCTGGGTTTTCCCCTGGCCGATGGAGGTCTGCATCATCTCATATTCCGGCTTGTCATACTCTGGCAGATAAAACGAGCTTTTGCTGTGTGAAAGAGCTAGGGGAAGCTCCTGACCAAAAAGCATATTCTGCAGGGTCAGGGAAAAATCGCTTCTGTCCAGCTTGGAACCCATATTCGCAAAGGAGGCGTTGCAGGACTTGGCAAAGGAACTGACAAAATCCACATAACCATGGCTTGCATTGTGATAACAGTGGATTTTGCTTGTCCCCTGGGTAAAGACACCGCTGCACTGGAAGCTATAGTTCCGGTAGGTTTCCTTATTCTCACGGTAATATTCCAGGGCGGTCAGGATCTTAAAGGTGGATCCGGGAGGATACAGCCCCTGCGTAGCCCGGTTTAAAAGTACCGTGCTGTCCTTGTCGTTTATCAGTTCCTCCCAGATATCCGAGATCTCATTGGGGTCAAAATCCGGATGGGACACCATGGCCAGGATTTTTCCCGTCTTGACTTCCGTCACCACAACAGCGCCGCGGTACAGGCTCAGCTGCTGGTCTGCAGCGCGCTGAAGCTCCACGTTCAGGGTGGTATATACATTGTCGCCGGGATTCTTCCTGCCCTCCACATCATTCTGTATCTTGGATTTCAAGGCGATATTGGTATTGATCAGATAATAATTCGCCAGCGCTTCCACTCCCATGCGCCCCTGGCTGGAGTACCCCACAATGTGGGAAAACAATTCCCCGTAAGGGTAGCTGCGCTTCTCATTCTGCGCCTCGTCGAGAATGGTTTCCGCAAGGATCTCGCCGTCCGCCGCGAAAATTTTTCCGCGGTAGTTCCTGGAGAGAAGGATCTGCTGTCTGGAATTATAACTGTTATTGATCATCTCCTGTTCGTTTTCCGCGGTAAACTTTCCCAGGAATACCAGCATTCCGATGATCAGACCGAAAAAAAGAAGCGAAACCAGGCGGATCTCAAGCGCATTGTCTGCATTCCTTTTTCTATCGGCAGACTTTCGGCTGTTTTTATTGAAGGCTTTTTTTCTCGGTTTGCCGTCGGCCTGCGCTTTTTGCATTGGTTTTTCCGTCTCTTTCATCGCTCTCCCCTCCTTCCTGCTGTATCATCATGAGGCAGACTCCCTGTACAATAAAATACATAAACATCGTGGTCATGGCGGAGCTGCCCCCGTAGCTGACAAAGGGCAGGGTCACGCCTGTCATGGGAATAAACTTGATCCCCCCGCCTATGGTGAGGATGATCTGAAAGAGATACTCCACGGCTATGCCGTAGACGATCAGCTGGTAAAAGCAGTCCTTCACTTTCACGGCGATTTCCGACATAGCGAGAAAACTGAGCAGGCAGATCAGCACAAGACAGATGCCTGTGATCACTCCCATCTCCTCGCAGACGGTTGAAAAGATAAAATCCCTGTCCACTCTCGGGATCGCCTTGGGGTTGCCTTTTAAAAGCCCCATGCCGAACCAGTTTCCGCTGCCAATGGCAAAGAGGGACTGGGTGATCTGATAGCCCTCATGATCGATGTAGCTCCAGGGATCCTGCCAGGCGAGAACCCTGACTCTCACATGATGAAAGAAGTGATAGGCGAGAATCGCTGCGCCGCACCCTCCGGCTGCTCCCAGAAAGAGATACAGATAATTTCTGGTTGCCACAAAGACGATCAGAACATATGTCACAAAGAAAATGAGAGCGCTTCCCAGATCCACGGATATTGTCAGGATGATCACATGGATGCCCGCCACAACGGCGGTGAGGGCTACATTCCAGAAGCGATGCTCCTCCCAGAGCGCACCGGCCAGGAAGAACAGAAAAAGGATCTTTACAAATTCCGAGGGTTGAAAGGTGATGCTGCCCGCGATCGTAAAGGATATTTTAGATCCGCCGGATACCTCTCCAAGCAAAAGCACAATGCTTAGCGCGCTGACGCCGATCACCGCATAAAACCATGTCAGATCCCTCCAGAAATGAATCTTTTTTAAGATTTCCGGAATAAAAATGGAAATGACAAAAGAAATACCCACGATGGCAAGCTGCCTGAACGCTTTTGAAAGGTCAAGCCGCGAAATCATGCAGAAGCCAAATCCCAGAAGCATGCACATATTGTTTAAGAGAATCAGATTTTCCTTCTCATAGATAAAGTGGACCAGGCCCAGGATGGCTAAAAGCATCACCTGCGCAAAGAGGTATAAAAAGAGATAATCCTGATTTGCGGAGACAATGGCAAGGTGCATAAACTGGACTGCCTGAACGGCAAAAATCAGGATTTCCTGGCAGATTCCCATGATTTTAAAAGCTTTTCCCCGGCCTGTAAACAACATGCCAAAGCCAAGCAGGGTGTAAGCTGCCACCATTCCTATGATGATGTATTTTGAAATTTCCGTAAAATAACTCAGGGCATACTGCATTCCTTTATAGAACACCTCTCTTTTCGTGGCCTGTGGTGTATTCTCCAAAAGGCGGCTTTTCAAAATCTTCCGTAATCCGGCCGGGCGACGCGGAGTTGTGAAGCTCCTTCAGGAAAAAGTCCAGACAAGCCGCGGTCTCCTCCCCATTCTCCACGGTAAACTGCAGTCTGAGAATTGCCCGCTCCGCCCATTTTCCGATCTCCCTGTGCAGGGAGAGGGGAACACTGTTATACACAATATTAAAGCAATGTCTGCAGTTTAAGAGAACCGGAAACTTTTTTTCCCAGACGATCCCGCAGCCACAGGACTTCACTTTTTTTCACATCGTACGCGTCTTTTATACAGTTTCCCAAGGTCTTTGCCGCACAGTTCGCGGTGACCATCATGGGGATCCGCCCATAGATCATTTTTTCCCAGGGCAGCGGGGAGGTTTTCATCAGTTCCCGCTGTTCTCCCGATTTCAGCTCCAGGGGAAGGCAGGCGCCAGAGAAGGTATCTTCCCAGAGGGAAACCGCCCCGCTGTTCCAGAGATAAAAATTAGAATCCGCATACAGCTTTCCGCGGTAATCCTGTTCCAGCAAATAACCCAATCCCTCCAGATTTCCGGTCATAACCCCTGAAAATGTTCCTGAAACCTGGACGGCGCGAAACACTTCCTCTAAATACTCATGATCAGGAGCGCGCAGCACCGCCGGCAGGGAGAGGATCCACTCCGGTTCCGGCATGGTCAAAGCCCCACCACCGCCTTCCGCAGCCTGCTCCGGCATGGCCAAAGCCCCACCGCCACCTTCCGCAGCCTGTTCCGGATCGCAGGACCGCACATTCCGGATCTGATCGCGGACCCGGCTGTCCCCGAGATAGAGGTCGCCGTCCACAAGGACGCGGACGACAGGCACATTTTCCTCATGGTATCGACCGACATGGTCAATTACGCTTACCAGCTGTTCATAAGTCCGCACAGCGGCAGAGATACCCGTCAGGGTGCAGGATTTATCTCTCATGGATCCTCACCTCCTCCAGGAGAACAACCGCTCTTCTCCGAAGTTCGTTTACCGCCCCAAGCGGATAAAAAATATCGGGGTCCATCTGCACTTCCGGCCTGCCCTCCTGACAGGCCGGGTCCAGCTGAAAACAGGTGTCGCCCAGCTTGGAAAGCTGCTTTATAAAATTCTCTCTCGTAGTCGGAACATTGACCGCCGCCTGGACAGTCTCCCCCTTCGCCACATGCCAGACATCCAGGCGGTCCGCCTGGGCGATCCACACTTCTGCAGGCTTGCCGATTCGGAAGAAAGCTTTGATCCGCACCAAAATCCGAGGCCTTTCTTCCAGATACTTTCTGCGGATTTCGGCAAGGATATCCTCTTCGGTTTCGCTGTACGCGGGACTGCTTAAGGTAATCATCTCACGCCCGTTCCGCCTGTGATAATACCCCTCCTGAACCTCGGTTCTTATATACAGTTTCTTTAATAACGCCAGGTCCTCTCCCTCCGGACAGGATTTCCCTTCCTGCATATACCGATTGATAGATTTCCGGTACAGGGCCGTTACCCCCGCCGTATATTCCGGTTTTTTCATGCGGCCCTCTATTTTCAGGGAGTCGATTCCCGCTTCTATGAGCTCCGGAAGGATCTCCAGGGTACACATATCTTTCAGGCTCAAAGGGTAGAAATTGGAACCCGCCAGCTGATACGGCAGCCTGCAGGGCTGGGCGCATCTGCCCCGGTTTCCGCTTCTGCCGCCCACAATACTGCTGAAAAGGCACTGCCCGGAATAAGAATAACACATTGCCCCGTGGATAAAGCACTCTGTTTCCAGACCGCTCTCCCGCTTTATGGCAATCACTTCCTCAAGACTCAGCTCCCGGGCGGGAACCACCCTCACCACTCCCAGATTTTTTAACAGCTTTGCGCCGTAAGGCCCGGTCACTGTCATCTGGGTGCTGGCGTGCAGGGGCAGATCGGGGAAATCAGTCCGGATCTTGTTCAATACGCCGAAATCCTGCACAATGACACCGTCAAGACCGGCTTCCGCAAGAGGTCTTAAATACGCAGTCAACCTGCCAAGTTCCTCTTCTTTCACCAGGGTATTGACCGTCAGGTAGACTTTTCTGTGCCAGATATGCGCATAGCGAAGACACCCCAGCAATTCCTCTTCCGAAAAATTGTCCGCGTAAGCCCTTGCCCCGTATTCTTTTCCCGCGAGATAAACCGCGTCCGCGCCCGCATGTACAGCACCGTAAAAACCTTTCAGGCTGCCGGCGGGAGAAAGCAGTTCCGGCCAGTGAGTGTTTCGCATACTGTAGATTTCCGTTCCTAAAAAAGCTGCCCGAAAACGGACAGCTCTGAGTTATTTGTTTTTCAGTTCTGTTTCCAACCGAAATATTGTCCTGCTCTGTTCGTCACATTGTCTCTGCAGTTCCTGAAGCTGATTCTTTGCATTGTCCAGCTGAATCTGATAAGAGACGAGCTCGTGTTTCAGATCACAAAACTCCTTCTCCTTCGCCTGCATTTCCGCCTCCAGGATATTGATCTGCCGCTTCGCCTTAAAATAATCGTCCGCAATATTCAGCTGAAGCAGAACGGACTGGATATCCATGGACTGCTTGCGGAATCCATCCATGCGATTGTAATCGGCAATTTTATTATTGATATAGGAGGCGACTCTCTGCAGATAATCCTCACTTTCGTATCCGCTGAGTTTCAGTACCTTGCCGCCGATCACCACTTCCGTATCTGTCTTGGATGCCATTACACATACCCCTTATTCTTACGTTCGTACGGCGCCGCAGACAGCGTGAATCCGTCCTTCATACATCCAGCTTGTCTTTTACGCACTGATATCATTATACAGTAAATTTGTCTTGGATACAATAGTTTTTCAAAAGGATTCCAAAAAGGAATCAAAGTTTCAGACGTTTAAGGCATCAAATGTTGATACGCCAGATCCGTGGCCACTCTTCCCTTCGGCGTGCGGTTAATGAACCCGTTCTTGAGGAGATAAGGCTCGTAGACGTCCTCTATCGTGCCCGGATCCTCTCCGATGGCCGCCGCCAGGGTATCCAGTCCAACCGGCCCCCCGTTAAACTTCTGAATGATGGTCATAAGCATGTTCCGGTCGATGTGGTCCAGCCCCAGCTTGTCCACGTCCATCAGGTCCAAGGCAATCCGCGCCACATCCTCCGTGATTACGCCGTCATACTTGACCTGGGCGAAATCCCGGACCCGCTTTAAGATCCGGTTCGCCAGTCTCGGCGTACCGCGGCTCCGCCTTGCCATCTCCAGGGCGCCCCCGGGCTCGATCTCCACATCCAGGACCCTTGCAGAGTGCAGAATGATCTGCTGCAGCTCCGGAACCGTATAAAATTCCAGGTGATGGATCATGCCGAAACGATCCCGGAGGGGTGCGGTCAACAGTCCTGCACGGGTAGTCGCCCCCACCAAAGTGAACTTTGGAAGATCCAGACGGACAGACCTTGCGGTAGAACCCTTGCCGATCATGATATCGATACAGTAGTCCTCCATGGCCGGGTACAGGACTTCTTCCACCTGCCGGTTCAGCCTGTGGATCTCGTCCACAAACAGGAGATCGCCTTCTTCCAGATTATTTAAGATTGCCGCCATCTCGCCGGGTTTCTCAATGGCGGGTCCGCTGGTGACCTTCAGGTGGACCCCCATCTCGTTTGCGATGATGCCAGCCAGCGTGGTCTTCCCCAGACCGGGAGGTCCGTAGAACAACACGTGATCCAGCGCATCCCCGCGCTGTTTTGCAGCCTCTATATAAATTTTCAGATTTTCCTTGACCTTTGATTGACCGATATAGTCATCCAATACCTGGGG
The DNA here is from genome assembly GCA_947589505.1 of uncultured Acetatifactor sp. Taxonomy (GTDB): domain Bacteria; phylum Bacillota; class Clostridia; order Lachnospirales; family Lachnospiraceae; genus Acetatifactor. The sequence goes on from CANQCF010000001.1 coordinate 84,188, forward strand.
ACGCAGAGAACCCTCGATTTTCGCGTCCTCCTCTGTCATTTCGGTCTCTATCATTCTTCTCGCCATAAACCCTTGTCTCCGATCCGGCGGCATCTGCTTTAGGGCAGATACCCTCTTTCCATTTCCGGTTGTGTAAATGCGCTGTCCTGATACCAAATAAACACTTAAAACATTTTCTTAAGAGCAGCCTTTAAGACAGCGCCGGAATCCAGTTTTTCGATATCCGGGATAGAATTGACCGCCTTTACGCTTTCCGTCTGACTGTAACCCAAAGCGACCAGGGCCTCTACGGCTTCCTTTTTCTGCGGGGTATCCGCAGCAGGAATGTTTCCCGCCGCTACCTCCGCAATCTCCCGGCCGATCATCTCGTCGTCATACTTCACCTTATCTTTCAGCTCCAAAATCAAGCGTTCCGCCGTGCGCGCGCCGATGCCGGGCGCTTTTGCGATGGCCTTCTTATCCTCCGAGAGAATGGCATAGCGCAGGGAATCCGCGTCCATCACCGAGAGCAGGGAAAGCGCCCCTTTGGGACCGATACCGCTGACAGTGATACATTTCTTAAAGATCTCCAGATCCGCCCTGCTGAGGAACCCGTACAGCCAGAAAGCATCTTCCCGGACGCTGGTATAGGTGTACAATTTTACAAGCTGGCCTACCCCGGGGAGCTTTGCGGCGGTATCCGATGATATCTTCACATTCATTCCCACGCCGCCCACGTCAACCACCACATTGTCCTCCGCGATATCGTCAATGATCCCGTTTACGTATGCAATCATAACGTCTCCTGTTCCCTGACCGGACGCAGCTGAAAAATCCGATCCCCTCCTTCGCATTTACATCCAGTTTACCACATCCAAACATATGTTTCAAGTCTTTCATAACCGGAGAATGCAGACGCCGCCAGATTGGAAACGGGATTGCTTTTGCTTTCAGAGGGAGACAGAAAAACCGGGTTGATAAAATCGACATGAAAAGTTGGAGATTTCCCGGCCAGGCTGATGCTATCCCGCCCCCTGCTTTTTACTTTATGCCTGCTCTTTCATCAGCTGGGACGAAGCCATCTTTCGAAAGACGATCCAAAAGCAGATCAGATGGACCAGGAAGGTCAGTCCCCAGCTGATGGGATAGGAAATATACAGGCATTCCAGCGTGTGATACTGCTGAAAAATGGTATAGATCCAGATTACCCGGAAGAGGCAGACACCGATCAGGGATACCAGCATGGGCATGATCGCATAGCCCATTCCCCGAAGGCTCCCCACAGCCACGTCCATCATCCCGCAGAGACAATATGTGGTACAGATCACGCTGAGCCTCAGGAGCCCGTAAGAGATGGCCTCGGAGGTATTCGAATAGAGTTTTAGGAGCGTTCCGCCAAGGAGATACGCGCCGTTTCCGAGGATCAGCCCCACCGCCATGACAAGCAGCAGGCAGATTCCCAGGATCCTCTTGATCCGGTCCGGTTTTCTCGCGCCGTAGTTCTGACTGGTAAAGCTGATGGCTGCCTGATGCAGGGCGTTCATGGCCGTATAGACGAAGCCCTCGATATTTGCCGCGGCGGTGTTGCCCGCCATGGCGATCTTCCCGAAGGAATTCACGGAGGACTGGATCAGCACATTGGAGATGGAAAACAGCGCGCCCTGGAGCCCTGCGGGGACGCCGATCTGGATCATCTTAAAAAGCTTATCCTTCTTGATGGACAGGCACTTCAGATCCAGCCGGTAATCCGCTTCGGTCCGCATCAGACAGCGGAGCACCAAAAACGCGGACACCGCCTGGGAAATCACCGTGGCGATGGCAACTCCCGCAACCCCCATGTGAAAGACAATGACAAACACCAGGTTCAGGACCACGTTGATGATCCCCGCCGTCAGGAGATAATACAGGGGACGCTTGGTATCCCCCACCGCCCTTAAAATGGCGCTGCCGAAATTATAGGCCATCATCACCGGCATCCCGGCGAAATAGATCCGCATATAGAGTATGGCCATCTGAATGACGTCGTCGGGGGTATCCATCATCCGCAGAGCAGGTCCCGAGAGGAAAAAGCCGAGAAAGACAAGAACCACTCCGCACAGGAGGGAGGTCAGGATCGAGGTGTGTACGATCTCTTTCAGCTCCTTCTTCTGACCGGAGCCGTAAAACCGCGCCACCAGGACATTGGTTCCCACCGACAGGCCGATGAAGACATTGACCAATAGGTTGATCAGGGCGCTGGTGGAGCCCACCGCCGCAAGGGAGTCGTCCCCGGCGAATTTTCCAACGACGATGATATCCGCCGCGTTAAACAAAAGCTGCAAAATCCCGGAGAGCATCAGCGGGATGTAAAAGACAATGATCTTGCCCAAAAGCGAGCCATTGCACATATCGATCTCATATTTTTTTGAAGATTTCGTCTCTGAACTGCTCACTTTTCCACCTTCTTTTTCTGAAAAAACGATAATTGCCCCCCTTTTGAGCTTTTCCTGTGCTTACTTATTGTTGATGTAATTGACAAGCCCCTCTGCAGCGATGATCTTCTGCATAAACTCCGGGAAAGCCTGACCCTGGAAAGAAGAGCCTTTTGTCAGGTCCGTGATCACGCCGGTGTCAAAATTCACTTCCACCTGATCCCCTGCAGAGATTCCCTTGGATGCCTCGGGACATTCGATGATGGGAAGCCCGATGTTGATGGCATTGCGGTAAAAGATCCTTGCGAAGGTCTCCGCGATGACGCAGCTTACGCCCGCCGCCTTGATCGCAATGGGGGCGTGCTCCCGGGAGGAACCGCAGCCGAAATTCTTTTCCGCGACGATGATATCCCCCTTTTTCACGTTTTTGATAAAGTCCTTGTCGATATCCTCCATGCAGTGCGTGGCAAGCTCCGCAGGGTCGGAAGAATTTAAGTATCTGGCGGGGATGATCACATCCGTATCTACGTTATCGCCATATTTAAAAACCGTTCCTTTTGCGTTCATACTCCTATCCTTTCTCACTGGATCAGGCGGCCTTCCGGGCCGGAAGGATCGGTCTTTCCCGAAAATGCCGTCCGCTTTCCAGTTCTATCCATTTCTTTTGCTTTGCGATTTTGTATCTTTCTTATTCTTTTGTCGAGCTTTTCTGCTTCATGCGATTTACGCCATCTATTCTGATGTCCTTTTTCTCTGTAAGTCGTTTTGACAAACCTTTTTAGAATTCTGCCTTCTGCTATTTTGTTTGCTGCCTTTCATTCCAACAATTCTGCTTTCTGCAATTTTGCTTCACGGGCTTTTGTCTTTGCAATTCTGTTTACGATTCTGCTTTTCCACTCGTTTCTCTTCCTGCAGGACCTCAAAACTCTCAAACCCCAAAGCCTCAAAACAGCAATTTCCCTTTACCGAGGTTGTCAGTCAAGCTCGCAGGGGCAGGAGATCTTGCCGGTCACCGCGCTGGCAGCCGCAACCGCGGGACTTGCCAGATAGATCTCGGAGTTCACATGGCCCATGCGCCCCACGAAATTCCGGTTTGTGGTGGAAACGCACCGCTCTCCCTCCGCAAGGATGCCCATGTAGCCGCCCAGGCAGGGACCGCAGGTGGGCGTGCTGACCACCGCTCCGGCCTCCACAAATATCTTAAGCAGCCCCTCTTCCATGGCCTGCATATAAATGGCCTGGGTCGCAGGGATCACGATACAGCGCATCCCCTTTTTCACATGTCTTCCCTTCAGGATTTCCGCCGCTGTTCTCAGATCGTCCAGACGGCCGTTGGTGCAGGAGCCGATGACAACCTGATCGATGGGAATCTCCTCTATCTTGTGGATCTCGTCGATGGTGAGGGTATTCTCCGGGAGATGGGGGAAAGCCACCGTGGGCTGCAGGGCGCTCAGGTCGATGGTGTACTCCGCGTCGTAAACCGCGTCCTCGTCCGCCTCATAGATCGTGTAGGCTCTGTTGGAATGTTCCTTCATATACTGCTCCGCCAGCGCGTCCACAGGGAAGATCCCGTTCTTTCCGCCGGCCTCGATTGCCATATTGGCGATGGTGAATCGGTCGTCCATGGAGAGGTTTGCGATGCCGTCGCCCACAAATTCCATGGATTTATAGAGTGCGCCGTCCACGCCGATCATGCCGATGATATGCAGAATCACATCCTTGCCGCTGACCCACTTGGAGGGTTTCCCGGTCAGGTTGAATTTGATCGCCGAAGGCACTTTGAACCAGGCCATGCCGGTTGCCATGCCCGCAGCCATATCCGTGCTCCCCACACCCGTGGAAAACGCGCCCAGGGCGCCGTATGTACAAGTATGGGAGTCCGCGCCGATGATCACGTCTCCGGCGACGGTCAAGCCTTTCTCCGGCAGGAGGGCATGTTCGATCCCCATCTCTCCCACCTCAAAATAATTGGTGATCTCGTTTCTCTTTGCAAATTCCCGCACGCATTTGCAGTGCTCCGCGGATTTAATGTCCTTGTTGGGGACAAAATGGTCGGGGACCAGGGCGATCTTATCCCTGTCAAAGACGCCGTCCACCTTCATCTTCTCCATTTCTTTAATGGCGACGGGACTGGTGATATCGTTTCCCAGCACCAGATCCAGCTTTGCCTCTATGAGCTGGCCGGCTTCCACCTTCTCCAGTCCGGCCGCGTGGGCCAGGATCTTTTGTGTCATTGTCATACCCATGGCAGGTTCCTCCATCTTTTTCTTAATATTTCAAAAAGCAGTTTCCGGCAATGCGGAAACACTTTTCAGATACATTTTCATACCAGAACAATCTATTGGATCTGTTGTCCCCCTTTATAAAAGGCAGCGTCCCAAGAAAGAAAGCCCCCGAAAAATCTCAGATTTACCCGGCTCGCTTCGCTCATCCAATGTCCGTTCCACGGTGATCAGAATCAACTTGACCCCCGCGGGACAGACTGCCCGACTCCGCTCCACGCGGACATTATATCACATCCTATTTGGAAAGGAAATAGACGGATTTAACGGAATTTATGAACGGAATGATTAAAAAGAGGGATGCACAAGGCATCCCCCATACAGTTCAGACTTGATCAGTTGTTGATCAGCTTGTCGGCCTCGTTGTTCCAGCTGTAAAGCTTTCTGATCTCCTCGCCCACCTTCTCGGAAGGATGCTCGCTTGCCAGCTTTCTCATAGCCTTGAAGTGAACCTGCTTTCCGGCGGGAGACATATCCAGAAGGAATTCTTTCGCGAAGGTACCGTCCTGAATGTCGGAGAGGATCTTCTTCATGGTCTTCTTAGTCTCCTCGGTGATCAGCTTGGGACCGGTGATGTAGTCGCCGTACTCAGCGGTGTTGGAGATGGAATATCTCATTCCTGCGAAACCGGACTGATAGATCAGGTCCACGATCAGCTTCATCTCATGGATGCACTCGAAGTATGCGTTTCTCTCGTCGTAACCTGCTTCAACCAGGGTCTCAAAGCCAGCCTGCATCAGCGCGCACACGCCGCCGCAGAGGACAGCCTGCTCACCGAACAGATCGGTCTCAGTCTCGGTGCGGAAGGTGGTCTCCAGAACGCCCGCTCTCGCGCCGCCGATGCCCAGCGCATAAGCCAGGGCGATATCCTGTGCCTTTCCGGTAGCATCCTGCTCTACTGCGATCAGGCAGGGAACACCCTTGCCGGCCTGGTACTCGGAGCGAACGGTGTGGCCGGGTCCCTTGGGCGCGATCATGGTAACGTCAACGTCCGCGGGGGGAACGATGCAGCCAAAGTGAATGTTGAAGCCGTGGGCGAACATCAGCATGTTGCCGGGCTCCAGGTTGGGCTCGATATCCTTCTTGTAGAGGTCGGCCTGCTTCTCGTCATTGATGAGGATCATGATGATGTCGGCTTTCTTTGCGGCCTCAGCGGCGGTAAATACCTCAAAGCCCTGAGCCACGGCCTTGTCCCAGCTCTTGGAACCCTCATACAGACCGATGATGACATGGCATCCGGAGTCTTTCAGGTTCAATGCGTGCGCATGACCCTGGCTGCCGTAGCCGATGATCGCGATCGTCTTGCCGTCCAGCATGGACAGGTTGCAGTCTTCCTGATAAAAAATCTTTGCCATTTTTCTTACCTCCATATGTGATGTATCTTGTAGGATTTATAACTAATAGGGAGGCCTTTTGCAGTCTTCCTAAAGCTATCGAAACAAAACTTAAAGCATCACGACATTCTTCGTGCCGCGGCCGAGTCCGGCGATTCCCGTCCGGGCCAGCTCCAGGATCTCATACCCCTCCAGGAGGCTGATGAACGCCTCGATCTTGCTCTGGTTGCCGGTCATCTCGATGATCAGGCTCTCCGGCCCCACGTCGATGATCTTTGCGCGGAAGATATCCGCCACGGAAATCACGGTCTGGCGCTGGTCTGCAGCCGCCTTCACTTTGATCAGGACCAGTTCCCGGTAGACGCTCTCCTCCGGTTTCAGCTCCTTTACATCCAGCACGTCCACCAGTTTCCCCACCTGCTTCTCGATCTGTTCCAGGGCCTCGTCATCCCCGGTGGCAACGATGGTGATCCGGCTGTACCTGGGATCTGCGGTGACGCCGGCCGTAATGCTCTCGATATTGTATCCCCGGCGGGAAAACAGGCCCGTAATGCGGCTCAGCACGCCGGAAGTATTGTTTGCCAATAGCTGAAAAACTTTTTTCTGCATGTCACACCTCTTACGTTAAGTCAAAACCTTTGAAAATCAATATAGCAACAATTCCTGAGAATGTCAACAAAACTGATAAAAATAGTTTCAGTCATTCTCCGCGCATTTGCAGAGCGCCAAGGTCCCGGTCCGGGCAACCTCCACGATGCTGAAGCTCTGGAACATGCCGAGCATAAGCCGGATCCTCTCGGGCTCGTCACAGAGCTGGATCATCATGTAATGTTTGGACATATCCACGATCTGAGCTTTCATGATCTCGCAGATCTCCATGATTTCACGGCGGTTCGACTTGTTGTACTTTACTTTGAGCAGCATCAGCTCCCTGTTGACGCACTGGCCCTCCTCGAAGGTTTTGACCTTGATGACGTCCAGCTTCTTGTTCAGCTGCTTCTCGATCTGCTCGGTGGTGCGCTGGTCCCCGCTGGAAACGATGGTCATGCAGGAGACATCCGGAGCGTCCGTCTCTCCCACGGCAAGACTGTCGATATTAAAGCACCTTCTGGAGAACAGTCCCGCCACCTTGCAGAGCACGCCGGAACGGTTTTCCACCAAAACAGAATAAATTTTCTTCTTCACCGGAATCCCTCCATTCTACACCAGATCCATGGGATCGATCACGCACTCCAGAAGCATGGACTCATCCTTTGCAAGGAACCGGTCCAGCACCTCTTCGGCCCGGTCCATGCTCTCCAGCCTGAGATACGGCATGTCATAGGCGCTGACCAGCTTTTCCAGATCCGGGCTGCCGGAGAGATCCACGACAGAGTAATGATCCTTGTATGTGAAATGCTGATACTGCCGCACCATTCCGAGATAATTGTTCTTCATCACGATGATCTTCACCGGGATATCGTGCTGCCGGAGGGTCGCCAGCTCCATCATGGACATCTGGAAAGAACCGTCCCCGCAGACCGCGATCACCTGCCTGTCCGGCGCGGCCAGCTTCGCCCCCATCGCCGCCGGAATGGAGTACCCCATGGTTCCCATGCCGCCGGAGGTCATAAACCTGCCTTCCCGTACGATATGGTATCCGCAGGACCAGATCTGGTTCTGACCCACGTCAGCGACGTAAATGCCGTTGGCCTGCATTTTTTCGGAGAGCAGGGTAATAAACGCCGCCGGGTCCACATAATCGGGATTGGGATTCCTCTTTGGCGCCATGGAAACCCGGTATTCTTCCAGCGTATGAATCCACTCCGCCGTATCGCAGGAGAATTCCTCCTGGGCCAGGTCCGCAAAGATATGCTTTGCATCCCCCACCAGCGGAATGGAGGGCCCCGCGTTCTTGCCGATCTCCGCGGGATCCACGTCGATGTGTACCAGGATCTTGTTCCTGGTGATCACTTCCGGCTGGTTCACCGCCCGGTCCGCCACCCTGGCGCCCACCATGATCAGCAGGTCGGCCTCATTCATGGCCCGGTTGGCATAAGCCTTGCCGTTGTTCCCCACCATGCCGAAATACAGGGGATCCTTCGTCGGCATGACGCCGATTCCCATCATGGTGGACACCACCGGGATCCGGTACTCTTTGGAAAATGCCCTCAGCTCCTGCTCCGCCTCGGATAACAGGACGCCGCCTCCGGCGCAGATCAGGGGGCGCTTTGCCCTCTCCAGCTCCCGGACCACTTTCTTGATCTGGGCCATATTGCCCTTGACCGTGGGCTTATAGGTGCGCATATTGATCTCTTCCGGATAATGGAACTTTTCCAGAGAAGCGTTCTGAATGTCGATGGGCACGTCGATGAGGACCGGTCCCTTCCGCCCGGTATTTGCAATGTGAAAGGCTTCCTTAAAGATCCGGGGAATGTCCTTCACGTCCCGCACCAAATAACTGTACTTTACAAAAGACTCCACAGCGCCGGTGATATCCGCCTCCTGGAAGACGTCGCTTCCCAGGAGTTCGCTGTTCACCTGGCCCGTGATGCACACCAGCGGGATGCTGTCGGCAAAAGCCGTGGCGATACCGGTAATTACATTGGTGGCGCCGGGGCCGCTGGTCACCGCGCACACGCCGGGCCGGCCGGTGATCCGGGCCATACCGCTGGCCGCGTGAGCGGCGTTCTGTTCCGTCCGGATCAGGATCGTCCGGATCGGTGATTCCAGGATACTGTTATAAAAAGGACAGATTGCGACGCCCGGATAGCCGAAAACAACCGAAACCTGTTCCGCCTCCAGACATTTGATGATGGCATCCGCTCCGTTCATAAAATTTCCTCCTGTAATGCTCGCGTTTCAGGAAAGCGCCGCGAGACGTGCACAGACGCCCTCTCCGCCTTCCATTCCCCAAAAACGAATCTAAATCTAAGACCAAGGACGATTATAACATATAATAGGTTTTATCGTAAAGGGTCGATTTTCACAAGTTTTTTATAAATGGTTGATTAAAAGAAAGAAATATGTTAAATTAAACAAGGTGTGTTTTATGAATTTTGGGAGGATCGGATAAATGTTAAAAAAAATACAGGTTTTGGCAGCGGGTCTGGCTGTGTCCCTTTTGCTCGGAGGATGCGGGACGGAAGATCCGGAACTTACAAAGTTTAAGAATGACATAGACAGTTTCTGCGGCAGTCTCTCAGACCTCGACAAATCCATGAATGGTATCGACGCAAGTTCCGACAATGCTTCAGCCCAGCTCCTGGAATACCTGGACGAAGTGGATCTGCGTTTTCAGGGCTTTGCAGACCTGGACTTTCCCGCCGAGTTTGATTATCTGGAATCCCTGGCGGACGAAGCCAGCGAGTACATGACGGAGGCTGTGGAATATTACCATCTCTCCTACTCCAACGGCTCCTACAACGAGTACACGGCGGATTACGCCCAGGAAAACTATTCCAGAGCTATCAAGCGGATCAAGATTATACTCGCGTTCCTGCGCGGTGAAACGCCGGATGAGGACGACATCAGCATTACATACGAGACCCCGGCGGAGGGAGATTCTTCAGCACCCGACAATTCTGAAAGCTCCGAGGACACTGTTCAGTAAAAAATTTTTCGAGCGCAATATATTTCTTTTCAAAAACAGCTATGACCGGCGGCCATAGCTGTTTTGTAATTGTCTGCCTGTGAATGATCTCTTCGCGGTCTTTCATCGCACTTTTATCCCATGACAGTCACATACAGATGTGGAAACACAGTCTCAAAACATTCTTCAGGATACAGTTGCCAAACAGGATCGCAGCGGCCCCGTAGAGGTACCAGTCGTGAAACCGCCATCCCTTAATATGGGGCACCTTCAATCTTGCCAGCGTCTGGGTGATCATAAATCCGCCTCCGAGGACTGCCGTGTATAACACCAGGGGATGGTACCACAGAGACAGCAGGATATGCCCGTGCAGAAGAGCCTCCACCGCTCTCGTACCGCCGCAGCCCGGACAGTAAATGCCGAAAAAAGCGTTCAGCACGCAGGGCAGATGAATCCTGTCAAGCCAGACATAACGATAAAACAAGGCGGCCGGGATCAAAAAAATCACCCCGGCCCAGCCTGCCAGATACAATGTAGATTCCAGGTTCCGCTCTTTCATCAATTCATTAATTCTGATAATTTTCAAGAAATTCTATCAGTTCGGACTCATTCATATTCTGGATCTGATCGATCATGCCGGTCCGATTCCACTCGTTGATCACCTGCATCACAGCCGCAAAATATATCGCGTAGAAGATGGTCACGATCGCGCCGAATACAATGCCGATGATGGAGCACACAAGGCCCGCGGTAGCCATGCCGCTGGTCTCCCCGTTCTTCTTTGCCTTATTCGCAAGAATGATCCCCACGATGCCCGGAATAATGCCGACGATAGAACAACAGCAGAATACCAGGGACAGGATGCCCATAATAAGGGAGAGTACGGAATAGGTCTTGCTCTCCGACTCATTGGAGTCGTTGTTTAAATCGATGGTCTCGGAATACTGGGCGGTGTAATCCTGATAGTGATCCGCTGCATTCGTACTTTCCTCGTTTTTCTTGATCTCGTCGCTGTCCATTTTTTACCTTTTCCCTTTCTTTGCCTCTCTTTGACTTTTGAGTACAGTAAATCCTTACGTTTCCATAATACAAAACAACCGGATATAAGTCAATCATTTTTAAAAAAGCCAACTATGAAAGGTAAAATCTTCCTCATATTTTAAGGGTGGAAAATAGCCGCCACTACTGCAATAGTGACGGCTGTTGAAATATTGAGTTGTCCAAAAGCAATGAAATCTTACACATCAGTGAAACTGTCCTGTTCTAACTCTTTTATTTTACTTTCTTCTCTCGCTATTTTGGTCTGCAGCGTTTTTTTAGAAAGAAAGCTGGAGATTTGAAATGCAAATTCGTTTCTGGAATTTATAAAATAATCCCACCATTTTTTGACCCCATAAAAGATAAGCAGTAATCCTGCCGGCTTTAGGACTGATAGATTTAACATAACAATGGGAATTCCCATTATGAGGCAAATCGTGCCGGGAATCGTCTTTTTACGATATACAATTTCCTGTTCCCTATACATCTCCAGATTCCTTCTGGCAATAGCGAGTTCGTTCTCTTTATTGTAATTAGGAACAGCCTTGCCGGATTTTGGCAATTTCCGGGTAACATCAACAATCTGTATCCCACCGCCAAAACAATAGATCAGTGCGGCAATCAAGATTCCCCAAAAACCCTTGCGGCAGAGATTCTTTTCGGTATCCAGTTCCTTTTGCCAAATCATATAATCGACTACCACTTTGCTTTGATCAAATTCCGGGTCCCAATTGTACCATACTGTATTCAGCGGTTCCCCGATTGCGATCTGCCCTGTAAAAGAAACTTCTGCAGCATCACCATTCACAATCTGTTCCATCCCTTTTATGGACTCTTCATCATTAATCAATACTCTGATGTATTGATCGTCAGAGATAGGAATCGTATAATAGTAATACTCTTCTACTCCTTTGAGAAATGTGCCGCTGTTTCCTGACGCACGCCGGCTGTCCAAAGCATGGACCGTTACACAATCTGTGATCGTCCCTTTCACATACTGATTTATTTTCATATTTTGTTCGGAAAGATCTGTCAAATCTAATGGAGGATAATAAGAAAAAAGCTTAAATCCATTGACAAGTATTATCAATAAACTGATTACTCCAATCAATATACTGACAAATGCCGAAGTTGGAATATGTATATGTTTCACTTCTCTTTACCCCTGTTTTCTGCATTCAACTTTATGACAGAGTTGTTTATATTCCATTGTATAGGCAAATCCTCTTTTTTGTCAAGTTACAGTTGGATTCTCCCTGTCTCCATTTCCTTTATCTCAAATGTTCTATCCTCTTTTAAATTTGTTCCTCCATCAAAAAACACATTTGAACTTAATGGGTAGATAACTTTTTAGGTGGTTGACACATAATTGTCAATTGCCTTTGATTCTTACGCTAAAATTTCAGGTGTTTTTACAACTTATTTTTTGTTGCAGTCTTCTTCACAGGAGCAACTTTATTTAAATATTCTTCAAGAGCAAGTTCCACCACAACGGTTTTAGGAATATGGCTCCAATCGGAATATTCATCAAGCCTTATACCTAAATCCTTGCGTATTCTAAATGACCTTGCTTCTGCATCTTTTACTTTTGGCCTTGCCATAACTCACACTCCACTCTGCAAATCACTTATGATCTGCTCAGATTTATCCATAATGGATTTCATATAATCTTCCATATACTGCCATTCAGGTTCACCTGCCTGTGTGATGGGAAGATAAATAGAAAAAAACGTTTTAATATGACGATTTAATTCATCTACAAAAACCTTACACGTTGAACGACTTTCTCTTAATTTCATTATTGCAGATAAATGAAAATTTTTCCAGCCCTTACATCATTCAGATTCTTTTTATCATCAGCTTTTTTTCAGATTTTCAAGGCTCTTTTCAGATTCTCAAGGTTCTTTTCTGATTCTTCCATTACAGCCTTCATGTAAGATTCCATATATTCCCAATCAGGCTGACCGTCTGATGTAATGGGCATCCAAAGAATAGTATCAGCAAGTATATCCTTGTTTCCCATATTTGAATATTTCCAATCACTACAAGCCTTGCGAATTAACGTGCAGATGTACTTACCATTATATTCATTAAGATTATCATTTCGCAACATCATAATAGATGATCCTGCACCACCACGCCCAAGAAATTTATCCTTTTGATAAAATGCATAACCATCAACAGCACTAACAGTAATACATTTACCTTTATCATAATCATCGTCAGTTTTGGGTTGCAAATGTGCAGTTACACCATTGTTAAAATTGCCTGATGCAACAAACGGCATATCACCTTCATCATAATCTTTGGAACTTCTTGAAGATGGTCTGGTTACTTCAAATAAATCCCCAACTCTGAAATCCTTCCAAGCACTTGTATCAATCATTTGAACCACCGCCTATCTTGATATTAACACCAGTATCATCGGAAGTTACTTCACTGCCATACAAAGCAGCGTTAAGCAGTTTCTCTCCGAACTCTTTGGTATCAATACCATTCTTGAAACAGATATAGTCCATAGCTGTCTTTTTGAAATCTTCCTCAGAAATCTCAAAAGGCTTTTCAGGCATTTGATATGAAAGATGTTCTTTAGGATTTATCCACTGAGCCGTATTATGCTTTGTGTCACGAAGTTTACTGATACTGTCAATCCAATAATCTTCGATAGCCTTCCACTTATGCTTAATATCCTGTCTGCCCTCATTCTTAACAGTCTCAAGACCATCATCTTCGATATAACATCCGAAAATTTCCTGTCCGTTCTGTGGCTGTCCCGTCTTGAATACAAAGATAGAAGTGGTAACACCTACACCAAAAAATAACGGTTCAGGGAGCTTTATAATCTTTGTAAGCGTATGATTTGACAAAATACGCTTAATCTGTGCTTTTGACGCTTTTTCAAGCTTTTTATCAGGTAGAATAAATGCACAATCTGTACCTGCTTTAACGCTGTCAAGAACATTCTCAACGATAGTCATACAGCCATATTTATTCTCATAAGGAGGGTTCATCAGAACCTTTGTGATAGGCTTTGATTTAATCCACTCACATGCTGTATCTGTACGCATATCAGCCTGTTCAAGATTTGTCTTACCATCTTTATGAATAAGCATATTTGCACAGGCAAGAGCATAGATTTCTTTATCAAATTCGATGCCGAACAGGTGATCCTTTCGGATTTCCTTTGCCTTGTTGGTATCATATCCACCTGCTTCACGCATCATATTGGACATACCCTTGACCAAAAAAGCACCTGACCCACAAGTAAAATCACCAAGATAATCATTCTGCGTTACATTTATAAGGCGATACATAAATGATGTAATGTGCTCAGGCGTAAAGACCTGACCTGCCTCTGATTTCTTCTTGTATCTGTTGAACTCATTGAAGAAGATACCCATTACATCTTCGCCACGCCATTCATTAGAATTAACACAATCAGATATGGTGCAGACATCATCTATAAAATCATTGATGGCTTTCTGATTTTCGGTATAATTCATTTCAATCTTTTTGTAAACATCTTCCAAGATATGTAATTTCATATTCTGTTGTATACTGTCTTCCCAAGAGCTGTTAATGGTTTCTAAAATCTGATGATGAAGCATTGAAAAATTTCTGTCTTTTAAGCTTTCAAGCCTTGCATCATATCTTTGAGCAACCAAAGCACAAGCAGTAAAAATCATTCGGTGATACAGATTTTTAACACCAAAATTCACATGAAGATTATTATTGATGCTGCGAGTAGTATCATAAATCTTCTGTGTCGGTAGTCCCTGCTCGTTCACTAAGTTAATATAGAACTTCTTATTCTGGATTTCAAGTGGAATATCAATAGGTTCGTTATTCAGAAATGCCGTCGCTACATATCCATTATGAAGGATACCGACAACCTTCTTCCAACCTGCATCCATAAGGATCTGACAGTTCTTTTTGATTTCATCAGTAACTTTTTTAGCGCCAATATCTTCGTTACTGTTTTTTGTTTCCAGCAGAATGGCAACCGCGCTCTTATTGTCAGGAATATACCAACCATCAGGCTTATCAGATACACCTTTGATGCCTAGCTGATTGAAAGTCGTAAGCTGTCCTGTACCTTGCTGAATACCCTGTTCCTTTTCATTAAAGCCGAGAGCAATCTTATCATTATCTCTAACTTCATCTTCGGTTTTAAACTGAGGCATATGAACTATGTCCTTTCATACATAATTTAGGCAGATATTATCTACCTTAATATGATAACATATTTATATTCAAAAAAGCAATACAATATCATAAATATATTATTTTGTAACATTAAGTATTTTATATATCAGCAAACATTTATATCACAAAAAGGCGGTATGTCAATAAACAACCACCTATTTTGAAATAGATTTTTGTGGATATTAGTTGGTAACGCTTTTCTATGTTCTTTATTGTGTGCTACGTGTGTGTTTCATGGCAAAATTTAAGGCTCCCGCTGACCACTCACGTCAACGGAAGCCCTTGATTTTACTGGTTTTATTAGAACTTGCCTGCCTTAGCAGCTTCTTCAATTCCAACTGCCACGGCAACGGTAGCGCCGACCATAGGGTTGTTGCCCATGCCGATCAGGCCCATCATCTCAACGTGCGCGGGAACGGAGGAGGAACCTGCGAACTGCGCGTCGGAGTGCATACGGCCCAGGGTATCGGTAAAGCCGTAGGAAGCGGGGCCTGCAGCCATGTTGTCGGGATGCAGGGTACGTCCGGTACCGCCGCCGGAAGCTACGGAAAAGTACTTCTTGCCGGCCTCGGTGCGCTCCTTCTTATAGGTGCCTGCAACGGGATGCTGGAACCTGGTGGGGTTGGTGGAGTTTCCGGTGATGGAGACGTCCACGTTCTCCTTCCACATGATGGCAACGCCCTCGGGTACGGAGTTTGCACCGTAGCAGTTTACCTTAGCGCGGAGCCCGTCAGAATAGGACTTCCGGGAAACTTCCTTCACGGTATTGGTATAGGGATCATACTCGGTCTCTACAAAGGTGAAGCCGTTGATACGGGAGATGATCTGTGCGGCATCCTTTCCGAGGCCGTTCAGGATCACGCGGAGAGGCTTCTGGCGAACCTTGTTCGCTTTCTCTGCAATGCCGATTGCACCCTCTGCAGCCGCAAAGGACTCATGACCTGCCAGGAAGCAGAAGCAGTCGGTGTCCTCTTCCAGGAGCATCTTGCCCAGGTTGCCGTGTCCCAGGCCTACCTTACGGGTATCTGCAACGGATCCGGGGATACAGAACGCCTGAAGCCCCTCGCCGATGGCAGCGGCTGCGTCAGCGGCCTTCCGGCAGTTCTTCCTGATCGCGATTGCCGCGCCAACGGTGTACGCCCAGCAGGCATTCTCAAAACAGATGGGCTGGATCTTCTTCACCTGATCGTAAACGTCGAGGCCGGCGTCCTTCGTGATCTTCTCAGCCTCTTCCAGGGAAGCGATGCCATAGCTGTTCAATACTTTATTGATCTGATCGATACGTCTCTCATATGATTCAAATAATGCCATTGTATTTGCCTCCTCTTCCTTATTTCACTTCTTTATCGGTTCTGGGATCGATGATCTTCACCGCGTCAGCTACACGGCCGTACTGACCGCAGGCCTTCTCGTATGCGGTGTTGGGATCGTCACCCTTCTTGATGAAGTCGGTCATCTTTCCAAGGCTCACGAATTTATAGCCGATGATCTGGTTGTCGGCGTCCAGAGCGATGCCGGTGACATAGCCTTCCGCCATCTCCAGGTAGCGGGGTCCCTTTGCAAGGGTGCCGTACATGGTTCCCACCTGGCTTCTCAAGCCCTTTCCAAGGTCTTCAAGGCCGGCTCCCACAGGAAGGCCCTCCTCGGAAAATGCGCTCTGGCTGCGGCCGTACACGATCTGCAGGAAGAGTTCTCTCATGGCGGTGTTGATGGCGTCGCACACCAGGTCGGTGTTCAGAGCTTCCATCACCGTAAGGCCGGGAAGGATCTCCGCTGCCATAGCTGCGGAATGGGTCATGCCGGAGCAGCCGATGGTCTCCACCAGTGCCTCCTGGATGATGCCCTCCTTCACGTTCAGGGACAGCTTGCAGGCGCCCTGCTGGGGTGCGCACCAGCCTACGCCGTGAGTGAAGCCGGATATATCTTCCACTCTCTTCGCCTGAACCCACTTTGCCTCTTCAGGGATGGGAGCACAGCCGTGGTGAACGCCCTGTGCAACCGGACACATTTCTTCAACTTCCTTTGAATAAATCATGTGAAATCTCCTTTCAATTTTTCTATCTTTCATGACGTTCCCGCCCTTCTTTCCCGCCCTTCGACGGCAAACTGCAGAAAGCGTCATAATCTCCTTGCCTATTTTCTCATATTTAGGGAAAAAATACAAGCTTTTTTTCCGTTTCTCACCGTTTCGCCACGATTCCCTCTGGCACTTTAACGATATGTTCCGCAGGGATTACCCCTCTGACGCAGGAGGTGGGGTAGATATTGGAATGCCGCCCGATGACCGTACCGGGATTTAAGACGCTGTTGCAGCCCACTTCTACATAATCCCCCAGCATAGCCCCCATCTTTTTCAGGCCCGTCTCGATGCAAAAGCCCGCCCCCTTTACGACCACGGGGGTCTTGTCGCTCTTTACGTTGGAGGTGATGGAACCGGCCCCCATGTGGGACTTATATCCCAGGATGGAATCCCCGACGTAATTATAGTGCGGCACCTGCACTTTGTTAAAGAGGATCACGTTCTTTAACTCCGTGGAATTTCCGACCACCGCGCCCTTTCCCACGATGGCATTCCCGCGCACAAAGGCGCAGTGCCGTATCTCCGCCTCCTCGTCGATGATCAGCGGGCCGTTCAGGCAAGCCGTGGGCGCGATCACCGCGCTCTTTGCCGCCCAAATGTCCTCCCCGATCTTCTCATATCTCTCCGGATCCAGCTTGGGCCCTAATTCCAGGATAAAATCGTGTATCATTGGAAGAAGCTCCCAGGGATAGACCGCCCCCTCAAAAAGTTCTTCCGCGATGGTTTCCTGCAGATCAAAGAGTGCTTTTACCGTGACTTCACCGTTCACAGACATTTCCGGTACTTCAGACATTGCGTGTTACCTCCTGTATCAAATATTATTTTCTGCCTTGTATTTGGACAGTTTCCGCTGGCAATCCGACTGTGTGTCTGGATACGGCCCCTTCGAGCGGTTTTCCGGACAGCGCAGACCGGATCATCGATCCTCAATCCTCGGTTCCTTGTCCGAGTTTTTCCTGTCCTTTCAGATTATTCCTCTGAAATCATTTTAAGACTTGTTTTTTTCCGTTTTGTAAAACTGCCTGGCGGTCTGGAATTTCTGATACAGCATCCCCTTATTCCCCAGACTTTTCACTATATTGGTCCTGCGGCCCACAAAATCCGTGAGTTTCGTCATATACTCGTCGGCGGAGATCGTTCCCTCCGCCACCATGGTCAGACCCTTTTCCCAGCTGGCGGTCAGCCTTGGATCCAGCAGGGGTTTTATGGCGCTCTCCACCACGTCGTAGATCATCTCCCCCATCAGGGTCGGGGTGAGGATCTGGGTCTTTTTATTCAGGGAGAGATATTCGATGTTGACCAACTTTTTTAAGATCTCCGCCCTGGTGGCGCTGGTGCCGATGCCGCTGCCCTTGATCTGTGCCCGGAGTTCCTCGTCCTCGATCAACTGTCCGGCATTTTCCATGGCGAGGATCATGCTTCCGGAATTGTAACGCTTTGGCGGGGAGGTCTCCCCCTCTTTTATTTCATAGGAATCCACATCGGCCGCCGCGCCTTTCTTGAGTTCCATCAGGATCTTTAGGAATTCTCCGTCGCACTTCATCTCCTGGTCAGAATCGCCGTCCTTTTCGGGCTCCTTCCCGGAGCCCGCGGAAGCGCTGGTTTCCTCCCCGGCCTTCGCCTCGTCCTGTGGCCCTCCTTCGGTTTTCCGGAAGACAAATGCCACCTTCAGATAGCCCTCCTCCGTCAAAACCTT
Source organism: uncultured Acetatifactor sp. (assembly GCA_947589505.1). Lineage (GTDB taxonomy): Bacteria > Bacillota > Clostridia > Lachnospirales > Lachnospiraceae > Acetatifactor. The sequence goes on from CANQCF010000001.1 coordinate 102,785, forward strand.
AAAATTCGAGAAGAACCGTTCTCCCTTGACCAGGACGGTCAGCGCAAATTTCTGATAGACGGCGGGGGGATAAAAAATGCTCAGGAACCTCCTTACGATCAGCTCATACACGTTCCTGGAAAGGGCGGGAAGGGAGTTTAAGTTTCCCAGGCCCTGACCGGTGGGAATGATGGCGTAGTGGTCCGTGATCTGCTTGTCATTGACGTATCTTGTCTTTGCGATATTCTTATAGCTGCCGTTCTGCAGGATCTCCCCGGCAAAATTCGCCGCCGGTCCATAGCTCCTGAGCCCGCCGATGTTCTTATGGATCTCCTTCGCCACGGCCGTGGAGAGAACCCTGGCGTCTGTCCTGGGGTAGGTGCACATCTTTTTTTCGTAGAGCTCCTGGACGATGCGCAGAGTTTCGTCGGGACTGATCTTGAAATATTTCGAGCAGTCGTTCTGCAGTTCCGCCAGGTTATAGAGAAGGGGCGGATTCTTGTTTTCCTTCTTTTTCTCGATCTGTTCTATCACAGCGGGGCCCGCCGGATCCGCTCCAAGGCGCTCAAGCAACTCCTGGGCGCTCTCCCGGGCCTTGAATCCGTTTTCTTTATACAGGAGGGGGGACTGGTAATATGCGGAACCCTCCACGGCCCGCCACTCCCCGTAAAACTTCCGGTCCTGAAGCCGAAAATTCCCCTGGATCCGGTAAAACGGCGTCTTTGTAAAATTCCGGATCTCACGCTCCCGGTTCACCACCATGCCGAGCACGCAGGTCATGACCCGTCCCACGCTGATCACCGCCTTGTCCCTCTTCAGAAAATCCTTGACGGACCAGCCGTATTTCAGGGTGAGCACCCGGGAAAAATTGATGCCCATCAGATAGTCTTCTTTGGCGCGCAGATAGGCCGCATCGCTCAAAGCGTCATACTCCGAAAGGTCCTTTGCATCCCGGATGCCCCGCAGGATTTCTTCTTCCGTCTGGGAGTCGATCCAGACCCTCTTCCGGGTCTTTCCCTTTACCCCCGCCATCTGCTCCACCAGACGGTAGATATACTCTCCCTCCCGTCCGGAGTCCGTGCAGACGTAGATCACGTCCACATCCGGTCGGTTTAAGAGACTGCTCACCACCCCGAACTGTTTTGCCGAGGAAGAGATGATCTCGTACTTATATTCCCTGGGCATGAAGGGAATGGTATCCAGGCTCCATCTCCGAAGACTTTCGTCATAGGCATCCGGGTAACTCATGGTCACTAAATGTCCCACGCACCAGGTCACAACAGAGGTCTCCGACTCCATATAGCCGTCAAAGGACTTCATATTCTCTTTTAAGGCGTTTCCGAACTCTCTTGCCACGCTCGGTTTTTCCGCGATGTATAAATTCTTGCCCAAGCTCATTCCCCGTTCTTTTGCCCGAAAAGCCGTATCGGGCTTAAGTGATTCTGTTCTAGTTACCTCATAGTCAGTTCCCGAAGCAGCTTTTCCACATCCGGAACGCAAAGGGGCTTCCCCAGAAAGAACCCCTGTATCACATCGCAGCCCACAGCGTGCAGATAGCGGTACTGCTGTTCCTGCTCTACACCCTCCGCCACGGACTCAAAGCCAAGGGATTTGATCATATTGATGATGGACTCCGTGATGATCCGCGTCGAGGAGTCCGAAAGCACCGTATCGATAAAGGATTTGTCAATCTTCAGCGTGTTGATGGGCAGTTTTTTCAGGTAGCTCAGGGAAGAAAAACCCGTGCCGAAGTCGTCCAGGGAAATCCGGATTCCCTTGCCCTGCAGGAACCGCAGCTTTTCACTGACCGTTTCAAAATCTTCAATCAGGATACTCTCTGTCACCTCCAGTTCGATCTGGCTGGGATTTACCCGATACTTCTCCAGGATTTCGAGCAGCTGTTCCACAAACTCCGGCCGTATGTACTGTTTTGCGGAGATATTGATGGAGAGGATAAAATCCGCGCCGTAAGTCTCCCGCCATTTTGCATATTGTCCGACAGCATTTTCAAGAACCCAGCTGCCGATGGGAACAATGAAGCCATTCTTCTCTGCGATTGGGATGAACACCGCCGGGCTGATCATTCTGCCGTCCTCATCCCTCCAGCGCAGCAGGGCCTCCATTCCCCGGAGTTTTTTGTTCCCCGCGTAAAACTGCGGCTGGTAGTAAAGCTCAAAGCGATTCCCGGAAAGAGCATCTTTCAGTTTGGTCTCCAGTTCCACGCTGGTGAGGAAATCGTTTAGGATGGGAGCTTCATAGTATAGGATGGATCCCTTTCCCATGGATTTGCACTTCAGCATGACAACCTCCGCGCAGTTGATCAAATCCAGCGCGCTGTCGGAGGCCTCCGGGTAACGGGCCACACCCACCGTCACACTGAGAGTCACAATCTGACCGTTTGCAGTCTGGAAAGGCTTTTTGATCCTTTCTTCCAGGGCACTGTGAATTTTCTCCACAGTGTCAGATCCGCTCTGCCCAAATACGGCGATGCAATACACATCGCTGTTAAAATGGCAGGCGATAATCCTGTCGCTGCAGAATTCCTTGATGACGGCGCCCAGCTGCTGGACGATCTCGTCCCCGGCAATCATCCCCAGACTGTCGTTGATCTTATGGAAGTCGTCCACATCCAGCATCATCACGCTGACCGTCTCTTTTTCCTTCTCCGCCCTGCGCAGAAAATCCCCCAGAAGCCGTATAAAATAATTGCGGTTGTATAGGCCGGTGTAGATGTCATAGTAAGAATAGTAATCCAGTTCGTCCGACTGCCTCTTATACTTTGTGATATCAAATATGCGGATGATTTTATCCGTACATTCTCCGTCCTGGTCGAGGATCAGGTCCGTCCGGAAAAAAAGCCACCTCTTCTTATCCCGGGTGAGACATTCCACGGATTTTCTCTCTGTCTTCGACGGATCCTTTTCCAAAAAAATGACGTCCCGAAGCGGAATCACATACGGTTCGTCGATCACCTCAAAAAGTTTTTCCAGTTCCCGCTTCGCAGTAATATCAAAGTCGAAATATTTTTTCCACTGACCCAGGGCACAGACTTCCTCCCTGTCTCTGGATAAAAACAGATAAGCGCCGTTGGACTTTTCGCAGACAAGGCGGTACATCCTCTCCCTGGCGCTGATCTTCTGATTCATAGCTTTTAACAGATCCAACTGATATTGTAATTCCTTCATATTGCAACCCCGACAATGACATACGATAACAACACATTCCAAGACAACATAATTTGCGGGGAAACACGCGCTGAGGCGTTCTCCCCGCAGATCAGACAGTACAGCCTGGCAAGTCCATTATTTCTTCGCGATATACCCCTTTGCTTTCAGGAGCTCCGCGCAGAGAACAGCTCCGCCGGCGGCACCCCTCACCGTGTTGTGGGAGAGACCGACAAATTTCCAATCGTAGACCGTGTCCTCCCGCAGCCTGCCGATGCTGATCCCCATACCGTTCTCATAGTCCACATCCAGAGTCACCTGGGGCCTGTTGTCCTCCTCCAGATACTGAATGAACTGCTTCGGAGCGCTGGGGAGCTCCAGCTCCTGAGGAACCCCGGAGAACTGCACAAGCTTCTCGATGAGCTGCTCCTTCGTGGGTTTCTTCCGGAACTTTACAAACACGGCCGCGGTATGTCCGTTCAGCACGGGAACGCGGATGCACTGGCTTGTGATCACGGGGCTCTCCGCCGGAACGATCTGACCGTCCCGGATCTCTCCCCAGAGACGCAAAGGCTCCTTCTCGCTCTTTTCTTCCTCGCCGCCAATATAAGGGATGATATTTCCCTCCATCTCCGGCCAGTCCTTAAAAGTCTTTCCGGCGCCGGAGATCGCCTGATAAGTGGTCACCACAACCTCATAGGGCTCGAACTCCCTCCAGGCCGTGAGCACAGGGGCGTAACTCTGGATGGAGCAGTTGGGTTTTACCGCGATAAAACCTCTCTTGGTGCCGAGACGCTTTTTCTGAAATTCGATTATCTCCGCGTGCTGAGGATTGATCTCCGGGATCATCATGGGGACGTCCGGGGTCCAGCGGTGTGCGCTGTTGTTGGAGACCACGGGGGTCTCCGTCTTCGCGTACGCCTCTTCAATCTTCTTGATCTCTTCCTTTGACATATCCACCGCGCTGAACACGAAATCCACCTGGGAGGCCACCTTCTCCACCTCGTTCACGTTCATGACCACGATCTTCTTTACCGCTTCCGGCATGGGAGTGCTCATCTTCCAGCGGTCTCCCACAGCCTCCTCATAAGTCTTTCCCGCGGACCTGGGGCTGGCGGCAATGGTCGTCACCTCAAACCAGGGATGATTCTCCAGAAGAGAGATAAACCGCTGTCCCACCATGCCGGTTCCGCCAAGTATGCCCACTTTTAATTTCTCACTCATAATCTTTTACTCCTTTATAATAAAATAGTATTTCTTTCCAGCCTTAGGACTCCCCGTCCAGATACCTGTGGTGCAGGGCGATCACCTTCTCCATGGCCTCCCGTCCGGGGGCGCCTATGGTAAGGCGTTTTTCCACGCAGGTCTTTAAGGAGACTGCGTCGTAAATATCCTCCTGAAACTTGTCGCTGATCCCCTGCAGCTCCTCAAGAGAGAGCTTCTCGATGGAAGTCCCCTTGTCGATGCAGTACAGCACCAGCCGCCCTACGATCCCATGAGCGTCCCGGAAGGGCACTCCCTTTCCCACCAGATAATCCGCCGCGTCCGTGGCATTCGTAAAGCCGTTCATGGCGCTGGCCGCCATGCGGTCTTTATGAAACTTCATGGTCTCCAGCATCCCCGTAAACAGGGAAAGGCAGCTTGTGACGGTATCGATGGCGTCGAAGGAAACCTCCTTGTCCTCCTGCATATCTTTATTGTATGCAAGGGGAATCCCCTTCATGGTAGTCAGAAGGCTCATCAGCGCGCCGTACACCCGGCCGGTCTTCCCCCGCACAAGCTCCGCGATGTCCGGATTCTTCTTCTGGGGCATAATGCTGCTCCCGGTGGAGAAAGTATCGTCGATCTCCACAAACTGATATTCGTTGGAATTCCACAGAATAATCTCTTCGCAAAAGCGGCTTAAGTGCATCATCACCGTGGAAAGCGCCGCCAGGAACTCGATCAGATAGTCCCGGTCCGAGACGGAATCCATGCTGTTTAAGGTCGGGCCGTCAAAGCCAAGGAGCTGCGCCGTGTACTCACGATCCAGGGGATACGTGGTTCCCGCCATCGCTCCCGCCCCCAGAGGACAATAATTCATCCGCTTTCGGATGTCCGCCATCCTCTGGCGATCCCGCTTGAACATTTCAAAATAGGCGCCGTAGTGATGAGCCAGTGTCGTGGGCTGGGCCTTCTGCAGATGGGTGAATCCCGGCATATAAGTCTCCAGATTTTCCTCCATGGTTCTCAGGATCACCTGAAGCAGCTTTTTCAGTCCGGCGTCCGTTTCGTCCACCTGCTCCCGAATATACAGCCTCATATCCAGGGCCACCTGATCGTTCCGGCTCCGTCCGGTGTGAAGCTTCTTTCCCACGTCCCCGATGCGCTGGATCAGGTTTGCCTCCACAAAACTATGTACGTCTTCATACTGGCTCGTGATCTCCAGCCGGCCGGAAAGCACATCGCCCAGGATCGCCTCCAGTTCTTCATCAATCTTACGGGCCTCCTCCTCTGTCAGGATCCCCTGCTTTGCCAGCATCTTTACATGGGCCTGGCTTCCGGCGATATCCTGCCGGATCAGGCGCTTATCGAATGTAATGGACGCGTTGAAATCATAGACGGCCTGATCGGTCTCCTTGGTAAAGCG
>CANQCF010000002.1 GCA_947589505.1 uncultured Acetatifactor sp.
CTGCAGTATGTGATGATGACGGTGGCGGCCGCCATATATGCCCTGGGGATCAGTCTTTTCCTGGATCCGAACAGTCTTGCGCCGGGCGGGGTGTCCGGCGTCTCCATTATCTTGAACAGGGTCACCGGCATGGATACGGGTACGCTGATCCTGCTCCTGAATATACCGATCATGATTTTTGGCGCCTGGAAATTCGGGATCCGGTTCATGGTGGCGACGATCTATTCCACGTTTATGGCCTCTATGTTCATCAATGGAATGAGCGGCAGAGGACCCGTCACGGAGGATCCGCTGCTGGCCGCGCTGGTGGGGGGAAGTCTGATCGCCGTCGGGATCGGCCTGACTTTCCGCGCGGGCTCTACCACAGGCGGGACGGATATCATCATTCGTTATCTGCGGATAAAGCTGCCCTATCTGAAGACGGGATCCCTGATGCTGGCGCTGGACGCCATGGTGGTGACGGCGTCGGCCCTGGTCTTCCGGGATGTGGAGAGGGCGCTGTACGCGGGGATCAGCATCGGGGTGACTTCTTTCGTGCTGGATCTGGTGCTGTACGGCCGCGACGGGGCGAAGATGATCTATATTATCAGCGACCACGCCCGGGAGATATCGTCCCGGCTTCTGAAGGAGCTGGACGTGGGCGTGACGTTTCTGGAGGGATCGGGGGCATACAGCGGCAAGGAGAAGCAGGTGATCGTCTGCGTGATCAAAAAGCCCCTCTTCCCCAAGGCGGAGGAGGTCGTAAAGGAAGAGGATCCCGGGGCGTTCCTGATCGTCACGAACGCTATGGAGATTTTTGGGGAGGGGTATAAGAGTTATTTCGGGGAGAAACTGTAGGCAGAGGATCCAAAGGAAAGCGGCGGTTCGGTCCGCTTTGGCTGCGGCATCTTGTGGATCAGACCGTAAAAATAAAGGAAAAATTGTCAGATAGAGAAAAACATTTTTGGCGTTGAGGAAAGGTTGGGGAAAAGAGACATTCGTTATTTTGAAAAAATTGAAAAAAATAAAAAAAGAACTTGCTTTTTTTAGAAAGTTGTTGTATGATACAAAAGTACTGCGCGGAAGGTACAGGAAATAACGGTTGTGGCTGATTGGTCAAGCGGTTAAGACGCCGCCCTCTCACGGCGGAAACAGGGGTTCGATTCCCCTATCAGCTGTTTGTTAAAAAAAGTGTCCGAAATCCCAGTCACCAAAATGGGGTTCCGGCTTTTTTGTTTTATAAAGATTTTGCTGTCAGGAGAGCGGTATGAAGAGTGAAAGGCTTCAAAAGTGGTTATATTGTCTGGCATTGGCGGCTGGGATCGCTTTGCTTCTTTTTGTGCACTGGTATAAGCTGACGCAGATCCCCTGGGGGCTGCACGCGGATGAAGCCGGAGCGGCATACGATGCATTCAGTATCCTGAATTACGGGGTGGACCGTTCGCTGAACAGTTATCCTGTCTACTTCACCAACTATGGCGACGGACAAAACGCGCTTTACATTTACATCATGGTCTTTCTTTTTAAGATCTTTGGCATATCAAGGCTGACCATTCGGGCAGGCATGGCAGCTGCGGCCTGTGCGGCGGCAGTGTTTGTCTTTCTGTATGCCCGGGAACGGTTTCAGAGTTGGAACATGGGGCTTGCTGCACTGTACCTCTATGCGGTCATGCCGGTGTTTATCATGATGCAGCGCTTTGGCCTGGAGAGTCATCTGATGCTTGCCGCGGCGGGAGTCTGTATCTATTTTTCCGCTATGGCGCTGAAAACCGGGAAGTGGTATTTCTGGCTTTTGACAGGGCTTGCGCTAGGAATCACTTTATACACATACGCATTATCTTATATTGTGATACCATTGTTCTTGATCTTTATGTTTTTCTATTCCCTGAGGCTCAGGGCAGTCAAACCGGTCAATGCGGCGGTTCTGCTTCTTCCGCTGGCCGTACTGGCGGCGCCGCTGATCCTTGTGCAGATCGTCAATTTACTGGATCTCCCTTCATTTCAGATAGGACCGTTTACCATAACGCATCTTTATAAATATCGAACGGATGAATTGAGTCTGTCTTTCAGAGGGGTCTATGACAATCTGCGGGAATTAACGTGTTCAACGGTATTTTATGATGAACTGGAATACAATACTCAGCAGGGCTATGGAACGCTGTACTATGTATCGATTCCGTTTTTACTGTTGGGACTGGGCCGGGAGGCAAAGGAAATATTTCGGTCGGTAAGAGACAGGCGCTTTCATTTTGGAACTCCGGCAGTTGCATGGTTCCTGGGGGAGTGTCTGATGGCCTGTCTGCTCACGGGAATTTCCAATCCGAATACGACCCGTATGAACGGTATTTTTCTGCCGTACTTGTTTTTTGTTCTCACAGGACTGAAGACAGTTTGGGATGTCTTTCGGAAATCCTGGAAAAAATACGCTTTTGGCGCGGCGGTCGGAGCGGTTTACGCAGCGGGCTTTCTGTCGTTTATCAGTTATTATTTCACGGAATACACGGAAAAGAATTTTCCAATGTATCTGTTTTATGTCCCCTATGAGGGGATGAGAGAACTGCGGGAGAAGTACGCAGACCAGGCCTGGATGCAGAATACGACCAGATATCCGTGGAATTATGTCTATTATATGCTGGAGTTTCAGGTGAATCCCTGGGAGTTTAATCTGCCCGCAAACGGAAAGCCTCGCTGGGGGACGGTGCAGAGCATCGCTTTCTTATATGAATTGGATGGAAAACTGCGTCTGAATCAAAATTATGTGGTCCCTCACACGGACAAAGGATTAATGAATGAATTTCGGCTGTGGGGCTGCAGGGAAATTGAAGTGGGAGATTTTTCGCTGTTTGTCAGCGCGATGGAATGGAAAAAAGGAGAACAGGTGCAGGGGTTTTTGGACTATGCTGAGGCAGACAGGGAGAAGAAGGAGGTTCTGCTTAGCGGGTGGGGGATTGACGAGGCGACGGATCGGCCCTTTGATTCGATTTATGTCAAAGCGGGGGACGAGATCTTTGAGGCGGAAGCAGCGGACAGAGAGGATGTGGCAGAGTATTATGAAAAGCCGGAATACCGGCAGAGCGGTTTTTTGTTGAACCTGCCAACTGATTTCGTGAGAGCGGAGGAAAATATAAAAATTTACGGAACGGCGGCGGACGGTCAGGAGAAGATGATCTGCGAATTTTCCGTGGGAACGCGATAAAAAGCGAAAAAATTAAATTTCCATAAAATTCTTGCACTGTGAAAAAAAATAGTGTATAGTGGTTCACGATTGGCAAGTCCGGAGCCGGAAAGGCTTCGAGACAATTGAGAATCTTTTGTGGAAGGAAAACAGGGAAGCATGGCAAAGAATCTGGTCATTGTGGAGTCACCGTCAAAGATAAAGACCATCAAGAAGTTCCTGGGGAGCAATTACGAGGTGGTAGCCAGCGTCGGGCATGTCAGGGATCTGCCCAAGAGCCAGCTCGGTTTCTCGCCGGAGGACGGTTATGAACCGAAATACATCACGATCCGGGGAAAGGGGGATATCCTGGCAAATCTCCGCAAGGAGGTAAAGAAGGCGGACAAAATTTATCTGGCCACCGACCCCGACCGGGAGGGAGAGGCGATCTCCTGGCATCTGTATCACGCCCTGAAGCTGGAGGATAAGAAGGTCTACCGCATCACTTTTAATGAGATCACGAAGAATGTGGTGAAGGAGAGCTTAAAGAATCCCCGGGAGATCGACATGAATCTGGTGGATGCCCAGCAGGCCAGGCGCATGCTGGACCGGATGGTGGGATATCGGATCTCGCCGCTTTTGTGGTCCAAGATCAAGAGGGGGCTCAGCGCGGGGCGCGTGCAGTCTGCCGTGCTTCGGATGATCTGCGACCGGGAGGCGGAGATCGAGGCGTTTACACCGGAAGAGTATTGGACGCTGGAGGTCCAGCTGAAGATCCCCGGCGCAAAGAAACCGGGAGTTGCAAAATATTACGGCACGGAAAAGTCAAAGAGGGAGCTCACCTGTCAGGCGGATGTGGAGAAGGCGCTGGCGGATGTGGGAGGCGCTCCCTATGTCGTGAAGGAGGTTAAGCGAAGCGAGAGATCAAAGAAGGCGCCGCTGCCCTTTACCACTTCTACATTGCAGCAGGAGGCCAGCAAGACCCTGAATTTCTCCACGGGAAAAACGATGAACCTGGCGCAGCAGCTCTATGAGGGCGTGGAGGTCAAGGGGGAGGGGACCATCGGTCTCATCACCTATCTGCGTACGGATTCCGTCCGCATCTCTGAGGAAGCGATGAAAAACGCCGCCCAATTTATAGAAGAGAGATACGGGAAGGAGTACGGCGTCCAGAAGGCGGCTGAAAAAAAGACGAACCATAAAATCCAGGACGCCCACGAGGCGATCCGGCCCACGGATATCGCCCTGACGCCGGAAAAACTGAAGGATCAGCTCCCCAGGGATCTGTTCCGGCTGTACCAGCTGATCTGGCAGAGGTTTACGGCGAGCCAGATGGCGCCTGCCAGATATGAGACGACCTCTGTAAAGATCCTGGCGGGAAAGAGCCTGTTCACCATGGCGGCGTCCAAAAAGATATTTGACGGTTTTACCGGCGTCTATGAGCAGAAGGATGAGGAAGAGGAAGAAAACACCTTCTCCGGCCGGCTGGAAGAAGGGATGGAGCTGGAGCATGTGGCGGATGTCCCGCAGCAGCACTTTACCCAGCCCCCCGCCCACTATAACGAGGCTTCCCTGGTGAAGACTCTGGAGGAGATGGGGATCGGCCGTCCCAGCACCTACGCGGCGATCATCGGAACGATCCTCGGCCGCAGATATGTGGCGAAGGAGGGGAAGAACCTGATCGTCACGGAGCTGGGCGAAGTGGTGAACAAGATGATGGAAGAGGCGTTCCCCACCATCGTGGATGCGAATTTTACGGCGAATATGGAGGCCCTCCTGGACGGCGTGGAAGAGGGAACCGTAAAGTGGAAGACTATCATTGAGAATTTCTATCCGGATCTGGATGAGGCGGTGAAACAGGCGGAAAAAGAGCTGGCGGAGGTGAAGATCGCCGACGAGGAGTCGGAGGAGGTCTGCGAAAAGTGCGGGCGGAGAATGGTGATCAAGTACGGCAGCAACGGGAAATTCCTGGCCTGTCCCGGCTTCCCGGAGTGTAAGAATACAAAACCCTATTATGAAAAGATCGGTGTGGCCTGTCCGAAGTGTGGCAGGGACCTGGTCATGAAGCGGACCCAGAAAGGGAGAAGGTATTACGGGTGTATCGGGAACCCGGAGTGCGATTTTATGGTATGGCAGCGCCCTTCCACGGAAAAATGTCCGAAATGCGGGGGGATTCTTCTGGAAAAAGGGAATCGGCTGACCTGCGCGGATGAAAATTGCGGATACAGTAGTCTGAAAATTCAAAAAGAAGCATAAAAAATTAATTAAATTCGTGAAATAGTCATTGAAATCAGAAATTATTTGTGCTAAAGTAAAAGGGAGTTAGGAGATAACTCCCTTTTTTGTCTGGAAGGAGTTTCATACAAAGCGGAGGTTGGGAAATGAGCAGTGTTCAACTCCTGGATAAAACCCGTAAGATCGGGAAACTTTTACACAACAACAATTCCAGCAAGGTGGTCTTCAGCGATATCTGCAAGGTGATGCGGGAGATCATGAATTCCAATGTCCTTGTGATCAGCCGGAAGGGCAAGGTTCTGGGGATCGGGGTGACGGAGGGGACGCCGCCCATCACGGAGCTTCTGGGGGACAGTGTCGGGGAGTTTATCGATCCCATGCTGAACGAGCGGTTTCTGGGAGTCCTCTCTACTAAGGAGAACGTAAATCTGGAGACTCTGGGCTTTGAAAATACCGATACGCTGAAATATCAGGCCATAGTGACGCCCATCGAGATCGCGGGGGAGAGGCTGGGAACTCTTTTCATTTATAAATGCAGCTCTCAGTACGATATTGACGACATCATTCTCTGCGAGTACGGGACCACGGTGGTTGGGCTGGAAATGCTCCGGGCGGTGAATGAGGAAAATTCCGAGGAGGCCAGAAAGGTTGCGGTGGTGCGGTCCGCTATCAGTACATTGAGCTTTTCGGAGATGGAGGCTATCACGCATATCTTTGACGAACTGGACGGTATGGAGGGAATCCTGGTGGCTTCCAAGATCGCCGACCGGGTGGGGATCACCCGCTCCGTGATCGTGAACGCGCTTCGCAAGTTTGAGAGCGCGGGAGTGATCGAATCCAGATCCTCCGGCATGAAGGGCACTTATATTAAGGTTTTGAATGATGTGGTGTTTGACGAGGTGGAGGAATTAAAGAAGAAAAATAAGCAGCGCTGATAGGAAAACGGAAGTCTTTTGGAGGGCGGGGCTTTTTGGATTTCAATTACAGACTGTAAAAAAGGACTGTAAAAAATACTGAAATTTTGTTGAAATTCGGTGGAACATGTGCTAAAATAAAGAGCAATGGATGGTGAAGGAACACCGTTTAAGGAAAAGGGATTTATTGTGCGCCAATAAATCCCTTTATTTTATGAGCGGTGGGAGCTTTACATCTCCAGGGAGGCCTTTCAAATGCTTCGGAGAGGCTTTCCCAATGACGCGGCGGGACATTGCAAAAAAATGAATTTGCAGAGAACGCAAAAAAAAAGATTGAGTTTTTCGAGTAATTTATTATAATAAAATGGAGTGGGTAGATTCTGCCCTGTTTTTTGCGTGGGAAAGGAGAGGAACCATGATTAACACCAACGCTTTTGACTACATAAACGTACTGGACAAGGCCGCGGATGCGAGCTGGCTTCGGAACGAGGCCATTTCTAATAACCTGGCGAACGTGGATACGCCGGGCTATAAACGGCAGGATGTCTCTTTCGAGACGGAATTGGAGAAAGCGCTTTCCAACAGCAGGTATATCAGCATGGACGAGAAGGTGAAAAACGTGGAGCTGGCAAGGCTGAATCCCCGGCCTTTCACCGATTATGCGGGTTATTCCTACCGTCTGGACGGAAACAACGTGGATGTGGATCAGGAGAATGTGTACCTGGCGGAAAACCAGCTGAGGTATCAGGGTCTCATGTCCAGCATTCAGTCGGAGTTCCAGAATCTGCAGGCAGTGATAAAATAAGAGAGGCCCCTTCGGTAAGGGAGCCGGACGACTCCGGCGGAAATAAGGTCCGGGAAGCCCCGCGGAAAGGCCCTGGAGGGCGTCCGTCCGGTGCGGCCTGAAGTTAGGAGCGGGAAAGGCCTTGGAGGGCGTCCGGCGCGGCCTGAAATCAGGAACGGGAAGAGCTCCCAAGGGCGTTCCGCGGGGTGAAGGAAGAGTCGTATAAAGGAGGAAGATTTTATGAGTATGTTTGCGTCTTTTGATATCAACGCATCCGGGCTGACGGCCCAGCGCTACCGTATGGACGTGATTTCGGAGAACGTGGCGAACGCCAACACCACCCGCACGTCGGATGGCACGCCTTATCGGAGGAAGGTTGTGACCTTCGCTCAGAAGGGCGACAACACCCAGTTCTCGAAAGTGCTGAACAAGGCCATGGCTCACGGTTACAGCGGGCAGGGCGTGAAGGTTGTCGGCGTTTTTGAGGACAATGAGACCGATGAGCGGCTGGTGTACGATCCCTCCCATCCGGATGCGGACGAGAACGGGTATGTGACCTATCCCAATGTGAACATTGTCTCTGAGATGACGGATCTGATTGACGCCAGCCGCGCCTATGAGGCAAACGCCACGGCATTCAGCGCCAGCAAAAATATTGTCCAGCAGGGGCTGCAGCTGATCACGCAGTAAGAAGAGCGAAGGGCCGGGGAGAGGTAAGGCCCGGGCGGGAGAGGCAGTCGGCAGTCGCAGTGAGGTAAGGCCCGGGCGGGAGAGGCAGTCGGCAGTCGCAGTGAGGTAAGCCCCGGGCGGGAGAGGCAGTCGACAGTCGCAGTGAGGTAAGCCCCGGGCGAGAGAGACAGTCGGCAGTCGCAGTGAGATAAGTCCCGGGAGAGAGACAGGCGGCAGTAGCCGGAGCCAGGTAAGCCCGGACGGGAGATACGGATTTCTGCCGAAAAGGTAATATAACCGCAGGGGACAAAAGAACTCTCCTGAAAATTGAGAAAAGGAAAGGCCCGTGAAAGCGGGCAGAGGTGATGAAATGGATCTGACACCTATCGGAGCGATAAGTTCCATCGGAATAAAGGGCGGTACGGCGGTCACGGAAGGAACACTTACCGGGACATTGTCCCAGAAGAGCCAGAAAGCGGATGGGACGGTCTTTGACGCCTTCCTGAATTCCGCTATCAACGGTATCAACACCACCAACAGTCTCCTGTCGAACATGGAGAACGAGGAGATTAAGTTTGCCCTGGGCGAGGTGGACAATGCCCACGATCTGGGAATCGCCATACAGAAGGCGTCTACGGCGCTGCAATATACGGTTGCGGTCAGGGACAGATTCCTGGAGGCTTACCGGGAGATCATGCAGATGCAGATCTGAGGCCGGATGCGGCTGATTTTCATACGACAGGGAGTGATATCTTATGCCTGAGAGATTAAAAGAAATCCTGGCCAAGGTCAGGGACTGGTGGAATCGGTTCACATCACGCCAGAAGACGCTGATCGTGACCGTCTCCGCAGCGGTGGTCTTCACCTTTGGTATTCTGATCTATGTGCTGACACGGCCGGATTACATAACGCTTATGAGGTGCGACAACGCCAAGGAGTCCTCGGAGGTCGTCGCGATCCTGGATTCGAATGATATCGAATATAAGACGGACGCCAATGCGCTGACCATATCGGTGCTGGAGAAGGATAAGTCCACCGCCACCCTGGCGTTGGCGGCCGGCGGGTATGTGTCGGACGAGTACGACGCGAAGGATTATATCGACAGCAGCCTTTCCGCCACTGCATCCGACAAGGCAAAATTATGGAACGCAGGGCTTCAGAAGAAGATGGAGAGCGATTTTGCGGCGCTTTCCAATGTAAAGAGTGCCCGGGTCACTCTGCATATCCCGGAGCAGAAAGGGACTCTGGCGGCGGAGGCCCAGGAGTCATCCGCCCTGATCCAGCTGGAGCTGGACGGGACATTTACCTCCGCAAATGCCCAGACCATGGCGAGGGCGGCGGCCACCATGCTGGGCAATAAGGACACTTCCAATATCACCATCATGGATCAGGACACGAACCTTCTGTTCGCCGGTGGGGATGATTACAGCGCTTCTGGGATCGCCAATTCCCTGCAGGAGCTGCAGAGCCAGGCGGAGAAGATGCTGGAAAGCCAGCTGAAGCGCGTGCTGATCGGGACGAATCAGTTTTATACCATCGAGGTCAGCAGCCACCTGGATATCGATTACGCGGAGTACGAGCAGACTAAGAAAGAATATTATGCCAATGAGGGCAGGGACGAGGGCATGTACGCCGACCAGACAACGTACGAATCCGAGAACAATTCGGATGTGGCGGGCGTCCCGGGCACTTCCTCCAACGACGGCACGGTTTACGTGTCTCCGGACGGCTCCAACACTTCTTCCAGTTCCTCCGAGAGCCAGATTCATTTTCTGCCCAACGAGCTGAGCGAACATTCCATCAGCCCGGCGGGAAGCATAAAATATGAGAACTCCTCCATGTCCATCGCCATGATCCGCTATAAGGATATCTATGAAGAGGATATCCGGAGCCAGGGGCTTCTGGCAGAGGAGACCTGGGAGGAATATAAGTTCGCCAACAGGGCGGATACCAAGCTGGAGGTGGATCCGGACCTGTATCTGGTGGCATCCAACGCAACGGGGATCGCACCGGAGCGCATCACCATCGTCGCCTATGAGACCCCTCTGTTTCATGACAGGGAAGGTCTTCAGGTGGAGTGGACCAATGTGCTCAGCGTGGTGATGCTCCTGGCAATCCTGGGGCTTCTGGCATTCGTGATCCTGAGGAGCATGCGGGTAAAACAGGTGGTGGAGCCCGAGGAGGAGCTTTCCGTGGAGAGCCTGCTGCAGTCCACGCCCGTCAGCGAGCTGGAAGATATCGATGTGGAGAACAAGTCCGAGACCAGGAAGATGATCGAAAAATTTGTGGACGAAAATCCGGAGTCCGCTGCCGCGCTTCTGCGCAACTGGCTGAATTCGGACTGGGCATGACCGTTTTGGAAAGGATGTATGGGTAAATGGCAAGAGGACATGACACGACCATATCTGGTCTGCAGAAAGCGGCTATTTTATTGATCTCCCTGGGACCGGAGCGCTCTGCAAACGTGTTTAAGCATTTGAAGGAAGAGGAGATCGAGGAACTGACTCTGGAGATCGCCAATACCAGGAGCGTCACCCCGCAGATCAAAGAGGACGTCATCAACGAATTTTACGAGGTGTGTCTTGCGCAGCAATATATCGCGGAAGGCGGCATCGGCTACGCGAAAGAACTTTTGGAGAGGGCGCTGGGTACGGAAAAGGCCATGGACGTCATCGGCAGGCTTACGGCTTCCCTGCAGGTGAAACCCTTTGAGTTTGTGCGAAAGACGGACGCTTCCCAGCTTCTGAACTTTATCCAGGATGAACATCCCCAGACCATCGCACTGATTCTGTCCTATCTGTCGCCCAGCCAGGCAGCTCTGATCATCTCCGCGCTGCCCCAGGAGTCCCAGGCGGACGTGGCCCGCAGGATCGCGACGATGGACCGCACCAGCCCGGATGTGATCAAGGAAGTGGAGAGGGTGCTGGAGTCCAAGCTGGCAAATCTTGTGAACCAGGACTACACGATCATCGGCGGCGTGGACGCGGTGGTGGAGATCCTGAACACGGTGGACCGGAGTACCGAGAAGAACATTATGGAGATGCTGGAGATCGAGGAGCCGGAACTGGCGGACGAGATCCGGAAGAAGATGTTCGTGTTCGAGGATATCCTGCTTCTGGACGACCGGGCGATCCAGCGCGTGCTGCGTGAAGTGGACAACAACGATCTGGCTATTGCGCTTAAGAGTGCTACGGAAGATGTTCAGAACACCATATTTAACAACCTGTCGAAACGTCTTGCCACTATGATTAAGGAAGATATGGAATTTATGGGTCCTGTGCGTATGAAGGACGTAGAGGAAGCCCAGCAGAAGATTGTGAATATTATCCGGCGGCTGGAGGATGCCGGTGAGATTGTGATCTCCAGAGGCGGAGGTGACGAGATCGTTGTCTAAGAATCTTCTAAAGGGCGGAATGGTGAATCTCACCAAAGAAGAGAGCAGGATCATCGACGCGAACTCCCTTATCGCCCAGCGCATCGGCATGCTTGCGCAGGAGCTGCAGGAGGCGGAGAACGAGGGCTTTACAGAGGGACTGAAGGCAGAGGAGGCGGATATCTCTGCCCTGCTTGCGGATCAGGAGGAGACGCAGGAAGAGGAACTGCCGGAGGAGCTCAGCGCTGAGGAAGCCCAGGAGCGCGCCAGGACAATCGTTCAGGAGGCGAAGGACGCGGCCTCGAAGATTTTGCAGGACGCCATCGCCCAGTCGGAGTCGGAGGCGGAAGCTATCCGCCAGAAGGCCCGGGAGGAGGGCTACCAGGAGGGCTTCCAGAAAGCGGAAAGCGAGTTCCATAAGAAAGAGAAGGAACTGAAAACCAGGGAGAGAGAACTGGAAAAACAGTATGACTCCCTGGTAGAAGAACTGGAACCTAAATTTGTAGATACCCTGTCCGGAATCTACGAGCATTTATTTCATGTGGAATTGGGAAACCACCGGGACATCCTGCTGTACCTGATCGGTGACTGTATGCGGGGAGCGGAGGGAAGCAAGAGTTTCCAGATCCGCGTCTCCAAGGAGGATTATACCTATATCAGCGCAAAAAAAGCCGGTCTGCTGGAGGCCGCGGGAGCGGGGGAGGCACAACTGGAGATCCTGGAAGATCCTGCTCTTCCTAAAAATGGATGCATGATCCGGACGGAAAACGGGATCATGGACTGCAGTCTGGAGACCCAGCTGGAAGAGTTGAACAGAAAATTGAGGCTTTTGGCCTACGAGAAGAAATGAGGGACCGGCAGTGAAAATTCCGGCGATTGACTTTGAAAAATATGCGTCCCTGGAAGAAGGAAGCTATTACCGGAAGTTCGGGAGAGTGATGAACGTTGTGGGACTCACCATCGAATCCGCCGGTCCGGAGGCAAAACTTGGGGACGTGTGCGAGATCTGGCCGGGCGTGGAGGGGGCAAAGCCCGTTCCCGCCGAGGTTGTGGGCTTTAAGGACGGAAGGACGCTTCTGATGCCCTTTGACACCGTGGACGGCATCGGCGCGGGAAGCGCGGTGGAGAATACGGAAAACCCGCTGACCGTAACGGTCAGTGAAAAACTGCTGGGAAAAACCCTGAACGGCCTGGGGATCCCCATGGATGGCTCCGAGATAAAGGGAAAGCGTTATCCTGTGGAGGCTAAGGCGCCGGATCCCATGAGCAGGACCATTATCGACGCGGTGCTTCCCCTGGGGGTGAAAGCGGTGGACGGCCTGATCACCCTGGGAAAGGGACAGAGGATCGGCGTATTCGCCGGCTCCGGCGTGGGAAAGTCCACTTTGATGGGGATGTTTGCAAGAAACACCAAGGCGGATATTAATGTAATCGCGCTGATCGGGGAGCGGGGCCGTGAGGTGCGGGAATTTATAGAGAGGGACCTCGGAGAAGAAGGCATGCGGCGCAGCGTGGTGGTGGTGGCCACATCCGACCGGCCTGCGCTGGAGAGGAACAAGGCCGCGAAGACGGCAACCGCCATAGCGGAATTTTTTCGGGATCAGGGAAAGGATGTGCTTCTGATGATGGATTCCCTGACCCGTTTTTCCATGGCCCAGAGGGAGATCGGACTGGCGACAGGGGAGCCCCCCGTGACGAGAGGGTATCCCCCCAGCGTGTACTCCGAGATGCCAAAGCTCCTGGAGCGCGCGGGCAGGAACGACAAGGGCTCCATCACGGGCCTTTACACGGTCCTGGTGGACGGCGACGACTTCAACGAGCCCATAGCCGATACGGCGAGAAGCATTCTGGACGGGCATATTGTTCTGGACAGAAAACTGGCCCATAAGAACCATTACCCTGCTGTGGATGTACTGCAGAGCATTTCAAGGTGCATGAGCACCATCGACTCAAAGGAGCACAAGCAGGCCGCGGGAAAACTGCGCAGTGTGCTGGCCACATACAATGAGGCGGAGGATCTGATCAATATCGGCGCCTATAAGTCCGGCAGCAATCCGGAGATCGACTATGCGGTATCGAAGATCCAGGCGGTAAATGAGTTTCTGTGTCAGGAGACCGACGAGAAATTTACTTTCGAAGAGAGCGTGGATCTGCTGGCCGGGCTCTTTTGATGCAGAGAAAGTGAGAATCTGCCGGCCGGGCTCTTTTGACACAGAGGGCTGGCCGGATGGCGTATAAAGCCGGGAAAAGGTTCCCCAGGCGGAAAAGGGGTAAAAGATGGCGAGATTCCGGTTCCCCATGCAGAGCATCCTGGATATCAAGTATAAGCTGGAAACTCAGGCAAAACAGTCTTTTGCGGCCGCCCAGGCGGCGCTGCTGGCGGAGGAGGAGAAACTGGAGAACCTCCGGGAACGAAAGGCGGGGTATGAGGAAAAGGCCAGAAGCCTTCTCTCCGGCAGTCTGAACGTAATGGACATCGAGGAGAATAAGACGGCCATCATCGTGATGGACGGTTATATAGCCGAACAGACCAGGGAAGTGGAACTGGCCCGGAGAAAAGTGGAGAGACGCCGGGAGGATATGGCGGATGCCATGCGGGAGAGGAAGACTTACGAAACCCTGCGGGAAAACGCTTTTCAGGAATTTCTGACCGAGGAAAACCGGGCGGAGGGCAAGACGGTGGATGAACTGGTCAGCTACACTTACGGGCAGAAGAAACAGGCGGAAAACAAAAAGACAGAGACATAAGTAAGGATACCGGACCCGGGAAAGACGAGGAAAAGGGAATATGGCAAAAAATAAGAGCCCCGAAGAGACGGCTGCAGCAGAAGAAAAAAAGAAAATTACAGAAGAAAAGCAAAAGCTGAAGGCGGAGCAGAAGGAGCAGCGAAGGGAGGCAAAACGCCGGGCAAAGGAGATCTCCCGCAAGGAGAATGAGCTGGCGGAAGAAAGGGAGAGCAACGGAATGGTTACGTTCCTTGCCACCCTGTTTATTGTCATTCTCTGGATCGCCGTGGTCTGCGTCATCGTAAAATTGGATATCGGCGGATTCGGCAGCACCGTTCTGAAGCCGATCCTGGAGGATGTGCCTGTGGTCAATAAAATCCTGCCGGGAGTCCCTCTGACGGAGACCAATGACCCGGAGAGTTACGGGGGCTATACCAGTCTGCGGGACGCGGTGGAACAGCTGAAAACTTTGGAACTGGAAATTGACCGCCTGCAGACGGTGAACCAGACCAAGGACGAGCAGATCACGCTTCTCTCGGCGGAGGTGCAGCGCCTGAAGGAGTTCGAGGACAAACAGGTGGAATTCCAGAGGATCCGCACGGAATTTTACGAGGAAGTGGTGTATGCCGCCAACGGTCCCGGAGCGGAAGAGTACCGTAAATATTATGAAGAGATGGATCCCGCATCGGCGGAGTTTTTGTATAGACAGGTGATCCTCCAGCTTCAGGAATCCCAGGAAATACAGGATTATGCCTCGGCATATTCCCAGATGAAACCCAAGCAGGCCGCCGCCATTTTTGAGGATATGGAGGACAATCTCCAACTGGTTGCAAGGATTCTGAAGACCATGAACGCGGAGAGCAGGGGGAACATCCTGGGGGCCATGGATCCGGAGATCGCCGCGAAACTCACAAAAATTATGGATCCGGAGTCTTAATCCTTTCCTAATTTATGCCGATAAATAAATTGATGCCGGATTGTAAGGGACCGGCATGAGATTATTGAGAAAGGAGGGAAACGGATGATCACAGCGAATGTGAAGGACGCAGGCGCGGCGACGCTGGTGAATCTGGCACCGGGATCTTCCGGAAAAGTGCAGGCGTCAGGCGGCGCGGACAGTTTTCAGGACATCCTGAACAAGCAGACGGCCCCCACGGATTCTGCAAAGCGGCCCGGACGCGCGGAAAACGGCAGGAAGCCGGCGACAGAGAAGACGGACGACGGCAGACAGCGGGTTTCGCGCAGGAATCGCACCGGGGATGTGGAACCGGAGAGCGGGACTGCGGATCAGGCGCAGGAGCCGGAGGAACTTTCCGAGGAAACTCTGGATGCCGTGAAAGAGGCCGCAGCACAGCTGCTCTTCCAAATGGCGGACGCTTTCGGCATTTCAGTGGAAGACCTGCGGGGCATGATGCAGGAGATGGGAATCTCGGACGCAGAACTTCTTCTGCCGCAGCAGCTTAGCGATCTGATCCTGGAGGCAGGCGGCGCGGAAGGATCCTTTGAACTGGTGACGGATGGGGAACTGTACGAGAAGTTCCGCGGCCTGATGGAGACCCGGGAACAGCTCGCGGGAGAGATTGCATCAGGAGCCGGTATGAAACCGGAGGAACTGCTTCAGAAACTCCCGACCGGAACAGCGGCGCTTCCTTTGGAAACGAGGATACCTGAGGACGCGGTGGAAACGCCGGAAACGGAGCCCGGAGCCGGAGAAGAGACCGGCGGGGAACTGCAGATCCCTGATATTTCGCAGGATGCGGCGCGGACAGAAGAAAGCGGGGAGAACGCGGAAAACAGATCCCGTCAGGAGTCTTCCGGGAGAGAGCAGAGGGAGTTCTTCGGGAATTTTGAAAACAATCCTCTGATGGGACCGACAGATCCGGATGCGGCGGTTTATGAGATGCGGACGGAGACCGTTTCGCAGGCTATGGACGCGGATACCCAGAACATCATGCGTCAGATCCTGGATTACATGAAAGTCCAGATACGGCCTGAGACCACGAGCCTGGAGATGCAGCTGCATCCGGCGAGCCTTGGCACATTACAGATTCAGCTTGCCAGCAAGGGCGGCGCGGTGACAGCGCAGTTTATCGCCGAGAATGAAGCGGTGAAGGCGGCGCTGGAAAACCAGATGATCCAGCTTCGGGAAAATTTCGAAGAACAGGGCATCCGCGTGGAGGCCATTGAGGTTTCCGTGCAGACCGGAAGATTCGAGCAGTCCTATGAAGAGCAGGAGAGAAACGGCGAAGAGCGGCAGTCATCCCGCGCAAGGACCGGCAGAAGGCTGCGGCTGGACGCACGGACGGCGCTGGAGCAGACAGAGGATCTCACCGATGATGAGAGGCTGGCGGCGGATATGATGGCGGCAAACGGCGGAACCGTGGACTACATGGCGTAGGGTGCGGAGCTGTCCGGGAGATTGCAGAAAAAACGGTTTTTGAAAGAAAACCGGAGACAGCATCAGTTTCGACAGTATTCAGGCAGACGCCTGAAAACAAAAAAGAAAGGAGAAGAGAGAATGGCAGTTGTGCAGGTAAAAGACGGCGAGATCGTGGAGAGCGCGACACAGAGTTCGCTTACGAACGCCAAGAAGAGCAACGGGATGGACAAAGACGCGTTCCTTCAGCTGCTTGTGGCACAGATGAAATACCAGGATCCCCTGGAGCCCACGTCCAACACAGAGTACATTTCCCAGTACGCACAGTTCTCCCAGGTAGAGCAGCTGCAGAATATGGCGGGCAGCATGGCGCTCCAGAGGGCAAGCGGACTGGTAGGACAGGAGGTTATCATCGAGACCACGACTTCCGCAGGAAAGACGCTGACCGTACAGGGCAGAGTGGATTACGTGACATACGAGAACGGAAAGGCGTTCCTCTCTGTGAACGGAAACCTTTATTCCATGGATGATCTGAAGAATGTGGTGGATCCGATTTATCAGGCGGCCTTTGACAAGGCGGTGGATTACGTCGGCAGGATCAACAAGCTGCCCAGTCTGGAAAACCTGGCGCTGAGCGACGAGGAGACGGTGAACGGCTTAAACAAAGAGTATGAGGAGATGTCCGATTACGAGAAGAGCTTTATCGCGCAGGAGGTTCGGGATCAGCTGAAGAAGTACACCGAGAAGATCCAGGAGCTGAAAGGCCAGGCCGAAATGGAGGGGAAAGACAAGACGGAGGACGTCCCGAATACGGAAGAGCCCGGGGAAACGGATCAGACCGAGGGAGAGGACAATGCCGGAAGCGACGGGGATACAGTAGAAGCCTGACGGAGCGGGCGGCAGCATGAGAGAGGGAGCTTGAGAATATGGATATTCAGAAAAACGCATTCCTTTCCATCGAGCAGCTATCGGACCGGTACTTAAATGCCGGACAGGGAAGTCCGGTAAAGAGCCGGACGGCACAGGAGCTCTCCTTCAGACAGGTCCTGGAACAAAAGAGCATCGCAGGGCAGAGCGCGGAACAGCTGCGTTTCTCAAAGCACGCTGCGGTGAGACTGAAGGACCGGGGGATCGAGCTTTCAGACGACCAGATGGAGCGCCTGAGCGACGGTGTGAAAAAGGCCCAGAGGAAAGGGATCAGGGATTCGCTGGTGCTGGTGGATGAGCTGGCATTCATCGTCAACATTCCGAATCAGACGGTGGTGACGGCCATGGACAGCCGGGAAGCGGATGAAAATGTATTCACAAATATCAATGGAGCGGTCATAAATTAAACCGGACCCGATGTGGAGGTTATCTCCCTCCGAATGACAGAGGAGGGAGGCCCGCTCCGTAAAAAGGAGGATAAACAGCTATGATGAGAGCACTTTTTTCTGGTGTGGCAGGACTGAGAGCCCATCAGACAAAGATGGATGTAATCGGCAACAATATCGCGAACGTGAACACTACGGCGTATAAGTCCAGTTCCATGGTGTTCAGCGATCTGATGAGCCAGACAACCCAGCGCGCCAGCGGCGCAAACGCCGTTACCGGCACCGGCGGAACCAACGCCCGGCAGATCGGTCTGGGCGTGAAGACCGGTGCCATCAGCATTAACGTTGAGGGACAGGGCGCAAGCCAGTCCACGGGTTACGGCTTCGACATGATGATCAACGGCAACAATTTCTTCGTAGTGAGCAACGGCTCTGAGAACTTCTTTACCAGGGACGGTTCCTTCTATGTGGACGGCAGCGGCAACCTGGCCATGGCCAGCACCGGTTATAACGTCATGGGCTGGGGCGTGGACGAGGAGACCCAGACGATCCGCCAGGATACGGTGACTCCCCTGCGCGTCATGAGCGAGGCAAACCTGACCTATCCCCCTGAGTCCACTACAAAGGCCTTCATGAGCGGCATCCTGGATGAGAACGACACCAACGTGACCAGCGCCAGCGGCAAGGCGGTGACCTTAAACTTCTACGACAAGCTTGGATACGGTTATACGGCAAAGTTTATCTTCAAACAGTCAGACGATCCTCACAGCTACAGCCTGGAGCTGGAGAAGATCACGGGCAGCGACGGGAAAGAGCTGGATCTCACCGGCTTAACCTTCGGCACGGAGGGAAATTCCCAGGCGAAAAAGACCACGGTCTCCTTCAACAGCGAGTCCTTCCAGTGGGATACAGCAAACAAGAGGCTTACCAATGCGGACGGCACCCAGACCTTGGCGGGAGTAACAGAGATGTTCGACGGAGATACGCTGAAGGATCTGGACGCGGAGATCACGGTGGGAGACGCGACCATGACCGTCCGGGATTCCCTGGATGCTATCGCCAAGGCCCACGGCTTCGAGGGTTCCACGGAGGAGTTCTTGAACCTTTATGTGACAGAGGCAGATCCCGAGGAGGGTGCGGAGCCCAGGAAGATCTCTGTGGAGGAGATGCTTAAGAATCTTGCGAACGACGAAGATGAGAACGCCTTCCCCATGCTGCCGAACGCGGAAACCGAGGAAACCAGCTTTGAGGCGGACGGGCGCTTTTACGACGGCGTGAACATTGCCTTCAGCGATGAAAACGGCAAGTTTGCAGGCATCGGCGGCGTCGCCCAGCAGACCACGGCAGTGCTGGGACTGTCGGCTCTGGGCGTGAACTTTACGGATGTCGAGGTGGATTTTTCCACGATGACCATGTTCAACAACAACGGCACTTCCACCGTGGGCGCCACCAGCGGAGACTTACAGGGTATCGGTTCCGGCCGCGCCCTGGGAAAGATGATCGGCATCTCCACCCAGGACAACGGCATGATCTACGCGAACTACGACAACGGTATGACAAAGCTGCTGGGACAGATCGCCACGGCTTCCTTCCCGAACGTATCCGGTCTGGAGAAGGCGGGCGACAACCTGTTTAAGGCGACCCTGAACTCCGGCGACTTCGACGGCATCGGCGTGGATGTCACCGCCGGGGGCGGCTATATCTCCACCGGCCAGCTGGAGATGAGCAACGTGGATCTGGCACAGGAGTTCACCGAGATGATCACGACCCAGAGAGGTTTCCAGGCCAACAGCCGTATCATTACGGTTTCGGATACCCTGCTTGAAGAACTTACCAATTTGAAGCGTTAGTAACTCTTGTCATATTCTGCTTGATGTGCTATAATATGACAGGAAAGAGCGGCGCAGAGGGACGAAAAGCTTCTTTTCGTCCCTTTTTCTCTGTTGTTTCGAGGCGGGATGCGGCCGGCGGACCTGCGAAAAGCGGGGGCGCGGCTTTGCGGATGGCACGGAAAAAACAATAATTTTGTAAGACAAAGGAGGTTCGGAGAATATGATCGAGGTTACAAAGCTGAACGGCGTGAAGATCCTTGTGAACCCGGATCTCTTTGAAGTTGTGGAGGAGACACCGGACACGGTGATCACTCTGACCACCGGAAAAAAAATTATTGTAAAAGAAAGTAGACAAGAGCTAAAGAATCTAGTAAAATCGTATAGAAAGGATATTTTTGCTTAGCCTTTACATACCGCGGCAAAATACAGGTGATTTGCTTTGGATATCGCGTCTTTGCTTGGAGTGATTATTGGATTCGTAATGCTGGTATACGGTATTTTTGACGCTACCGGCTCCGTTGCGGGAGTTTTGAGTTATATGGATTTCCCCTCGGCGCTGATCACCTTCGGCGGATCCTTTTCGGCGACACTGGCGTCTGTCAGACTGCAGGAATTCGTGGCGGGCCTGAAGAGTTTTTCACTGATCTTCCGCACGCCCACGCTGAACACGCTGGATATGATCAACAAGATTATCGAGCTCTCCAACGTCGCCAGGAAGGGCGGGCTTTTGAGTCTGGAGGAGGCGGCGGCCGACATGGAGGAGCCGTTCTTAAAGAAGGGCATTTTCCTCATTGTGGACGGAACGGATCCGGAGCTGGTCCGGGCGATCATGGAGACAGAACTGACCACTACGGAGGGACGGCATAAGAATCTGATCGGGTTCTGGGAAACTCTGGGGGCCATGGGTCCGGCCTGGGGTATGATCGGTACCCTGGTGGGCTTGATCAACATGCTGAACAACTTGAATGACGCCGATGCCATAGGACCTTCCATGGCGGTGGCGCTGATCACGACGCTGTACGGCTCCCTGCTGGCAAACTGGATCTGCATTCCGGTATCAAATAAATTGAAGGCGGCAAACGCGGCGGAGATGATGCAGAAGGAGATCATGATCGAGGGCCTTCTCTCGATTCAGGCGGGCGAGAACCCCCGGGTGATCGAGGAAAAGCTGAAGTCCTTCATCGCTCCCAGGGAGCGCGTCAACCCGGAGCCGGCGGGAGGTGAAGAGTAATGGCAAAGCGGAAGGAGGATACGCCGCCGCCGGGGTCCCCGGCCTGGATGGCAACCTTCTCGGATATGATGAACCTTCTGCTGTGCTTTTTTGTGCTCCTTTTTTCCATGTCCACTGTGGAGCAGGATAAGTGGGATGCCTTCGTCGCCTCCATGAACAACACCTTCAGCATCTTTGACTCGGGAGCGACGACCATCGGCGAGGGCGTTCTGATCAGCAACGGCGTGAGCCAGCTCAACGAACTGGATATGTACCTGGAGAGCACAGGGAAGCTGGCGGACAGCGACGTGGATGCCGAAGACATACAGGAGTACGACCGTTTTGAGGAGATGGACCAGCAGCAGGTGGACCAGTTCCTGGAGCACATAGAGGAACAGAACCTTCAGAACAATGAAGAACTGGCGGAACGGGTGGAAGAGTCCGTAAAGGAAAGCGGGATAGACGACCAGGTTGAGGTCACTTTTAATTCCCAGTACGTGCAGCTCAGCATGAAGGGCGCGCTTTTATTCGATTCGGGGAGCGCGGAGCTCCAGGAGTCGTCCAAGGGCGTTCTGGATAAGGTAGCGGTGCTTCTGGAAAAGTACGCGAAGGGGATCGTTGAGATCGAGGGACATACGGACAATGTTCCAATGCACAGCGCAAAATACGCTGACAATGAGGAACTGAGCAGCGCCAGGGCGCTGGCCGTGTTTTATTATCTGGTGGACAACAGCCTTTTGGATCCTGTGGATTTAAGACATGCCGGAATGGGGGAGCGTGTTCCCATAGCCGACAATTCCACGGAGGAGGGCAGAAGCAAGAATCGCCGGGTAGAGATCAGAATATATAATTAGGAGGCAGCGCAGCCGGATATGAAGAAAAATTTATTGACTGTTTTAATTCTAGCACTGATCATGGTGAACATTGTACTGACTACAGTCATGATGTTCAGCGTTATGAGCACCAATAAAAAGACGGCAAAGCTGGTGAACAATATTGCCACCGTCCTGAACCTGGAGTGGACGGAACCCGGGGAGGATCCCTCGGAAAACGCCGCGATATCCCTTGCGGATACCGCCGTCTATAACATCAACGGTTCCATGACCATTCCCCTGGCCATGGATGAAAACGGGAAACAGGGGTATATCGTATTCGACGTAAGCCTTTCCATGAATAAGAAAGACAAGGACTATAAGAAGTATTCGGAGACCATGGCCGAGAGAGAGAGCCTTGTAAAGGATGTCATCACAAGCGTGGTCACCTCCCATACCCAGGCGGAGTGCCGGAATAATTTCGAGGGGCTCAAGGAGGAAATCCTGGAAGCGATCCAGAACCTGTTCGGCTCCAAATTTATATTCGACGTGGGGCTGAGCGGAGTGAAATACAGCTGAGAAAAAAGCCATTGGAAGACAGGAGGTGAGATTTTGTGGGCGATGTCCTTTCCCAGAGCGAGATAGACAATCTTCTGGCGCAGCTGAACGCCGGTGAATTTGATATGGAGCAGATGAAGGGGGAAGATGAGAAACCGGTCAGAGACTACAATTTTGAGCGGCCCACAAAATTTTCCAAGGAACATCTGAGGACTCTGGAGATCATCTTTGAGCATTACGGACGGCTTTTGTCTACAAATCTTCCCGTTTATCTTCGGAAAAACGTGCAGATTACAGTGGCCAGCTCAGAGACGGTTACTTTCAGCGAGTTTACAAACGCGCTGTCCAATCCGGTCATTCTGGGGATCATTAATTTTGCGCCCCTGAACGGTTCCATTATCGTGGACCTGCAGTCGAATCTGGGGTACGCCATGCTGGACCGGATGCTGGGCGGAAACGGGGATCCTCTGATAAAGACTAACCGGGATTTTTCAGAGATTGAGCTGGTGATCATACAGAAGATTTTGGTTCTGATGACGCAGCTGTTCCGGGAACCCTGGAAAAATGTGATCGAACTCAACCCGGTGCTGAGCCGGCTGGAGACAAATCCGCAGTTCGCGCAGGTGATCGGGCCCAACGAAATGGTGGCCATTGTGACGCTGAATATGAAGATCGGCGACACAGAGGGATTGGTGAACGTCTGTCTTCCCTTCTTTACCCTGGAAGACGTCATGGATAAGCTGAACACCAAATACTGGTTCTCCACCATGCAGGAGAACCGGGACGGGGAGTATGAGGCGTATATTGAAAGTATGATCCGCAGAGTGGAGATCCCTGTAAAGGCCGTTCTCGGAAAGAGCGTGATCAATGTGTCCGACTTCATGAACCTGCAGGTCGGCGACTGCATCCGCCTGGACACCAAGGTGGATCAGGATATGGATGTGTATGTGGGAAATATCAGGAAATTTACCGCTCTGCCCGGTGCGAACAAGGACAATTATGCTGTCCGCGTTACATCCGTGCTGCGGGAGGAGGAATAGAGAATGGATGGAGGAATTCTGTCTCAGGACGAAATAAACGCGCTGCTCAGCGGGATGGATCTCTCAGGAGACACGCCCCCGGAAAATATGGCTGATATGTTCCCGGCGTCAAATGGCCAGACGGCGGAGGATTACCTCGCCGGAACGGAGCCCGTCACAGGAGGGGAAGAACTTCTGACGGATGTTGACAAGGACGCCATCGGAGAAGTGGCCAATATCAGCATGGGATCGTCCGCGACGACACTGTACTCCCTGGTAAACCGGAAGGTGGATATCTCCACGCCGGTGGTAGCCCTGACTACCTGGGACCAGCTGATGGAGGATTACGAAAGGCCCTGTGTGTTTATCCAGATCAAGTACACAAAAGGGCTGGATGGCAGCAATATACTGGTATTAAAGGATCAGGATGTAAAGGTGATCACCAGCCTGATGATGGGCGGCGATGGAACGCCGGACGATGGGGAGCTTTCGGAGCTTCACCTCAGCGCGATCTCCGAGGCCATGAACCAGATGATGGGGTCCGCTGCAACGTCCCTTTCCACCATGCTCCAGACGACCATCGACATCAGCCCGCCGGTGTCTTCGCTTTTGGATCTCTCGAAGTTCAGCAGCGGCGCCGAGATCGCTCCCTTCCTGGGAGGGGTTTTCGTCAGGATTGCCTTCCGGATGCAGATCGGGGATCTGGTGGACAGCAAGATTATGCAGCTCTATCCGGTGGAATTCGCAAAGAAACTGGTGGACACATTTATCAGTACCCAGCTGGGAATGATGACGGAGTCTGCTCCCGCACCGGAACCTGCGGGAAATGAGGCGGCTGTCGGCGGTATGGGTGCTGCGAGCGGTATGCCCGGCGGCATGAACAACATGGGAGGCATGCCCGGCGATATGGGCATGAACAACATGGGAGCCATGGGAGGCATGCCCGGCGATATGGGCATGAACAATATGGGGGCCATGGGCGGGACACCCGGCGGCATGAACAACATGGGAGCCATGGGAGGCATGTCCGGCGATATGGGCATGAACAATATGGGGGCCATGGGAGGCATGCCCGGCGGCATGAACAACATGGGGGCCATGGGAGGTATGCCCGGCGGGATGAACAACATGGGAGCCATGGGAGGTATGCCCGGCGGGATGAACAACATGGGAGCCATGGGAGGCATGCCCGGCGGCATGAACAACATGGGAGCCATGGGCGGTATGCCCGGCAATATGAACGGCATGAACCCCATGATGATGGGCGCAAATCCCATGATGGGCATGAATCCCATGATGGGTATGGCGATGCCCCAGCAGCCGGTACAGAACGTAAATGTCCAGCCGGCGCAGTTCCAGAACTTCTCCCAGGATATCAAGAGCGCCGCGGGCAGCGAGAACATCAACCTGATCATGGATGTGCCTCTGGAAGTGACGGTGGAGCTGGGGAGAACGTCGAAATCCATCTCGGATATCCTGAATTTTGCACCGGGTACGATCATCGAGCTGAACCGCATCGCCGGAGAGCCCATCGATGTGTTGGTGAACGGCAAGTTTGTAGCCAAGGGTGAGGTTGTCGTGATCGAAGAAAGTTTCAGCGTGCGTATCACAGAGATCATAAAGTAAAACCGTGAAATCATAGAAAGCCGGAAAAGATTTCCGGACAGGAGGTAAAGGGAATGGCAAAAAATATTTTGATTTGCGACGATGCGGCGTTCATGCGGATGATGATTAAGGACATCCTGACGAAGAATGGGTATAACGTGGCAGGCGAGGCGGAGAACGGCGTGAAGGCGATTGAGAAGTACAAGGAGACCAATCCGGATCTGGTGCTCATGGACATCACCATGCCGGAGATGGACGGGATCCAGGCTCTCAAGGAGATCAAGAAGGTGGACAGCAGCGCGCTGGTCATCATGTGTTCCGCCATGGGCCAGCAGGCGATGGTCATTGAATCCATTCAGGCCGGCGCGAAGGACTTTATCGTAAAGCCCTTCCAGCAGGAGCGTGTTATTGAGGCGGTCAAGAAGGTAGTGGGTTAAATGGGGATCCTTCTTATGAGCCAGGCGGACAGCTATGCCCAGCTCCTGACTGTCCTGTTGATTTTTGTGGTGGTTCTGGGAGCCACGGCGTTTACCACCAAGTGGATCTCGGGTTATCAGAAAAAACAGGGAATGTCGGGCAACCTGGAGCTTTTGGACGCCGTGCGCCTGGGGAACAATAAATATCTCCAGATCGTGCGGGCAGGGGAGACTTATGTGGTCGTGGCGGTCTGCAAGGACACGGTTTCCGTTCTCGCCCAGATTCCGGCGGAACAGTTAAAGTTCCGGGAGGAAACCGGACAGGCTGTGAGCTTTCGGGAAATTTTCCGGCGCGCGAGACAGAACGGCGAGACCGGGGAAGAACCGCCGGAGCGCTTAGATGAACCGAAGGATAATGAGAAAGAATGACAGAGAGCACAGTCAGAAAACTGCATAGGAGAAAACAGTTATGCCTGCTGGTCACGGTGGGCATATTGTGTATTTTCCGGCCGCTGACAGTTTTTGCCATATCGGAAAACGAGTGGCACATCCCGGGGGAGACGGAGACCACCACGGTGGTGGATGCTCCGGGGGTGGCCGAGACGCCGGAGGAGCTAAACCGTCTGAACACGGCAAATACCTGGACCGTTACATACAACGACGGCAACGGGGAACTGAACGGCTCCCTGCGGATCCTCCTCACCCTGACGATGATCGCGCTGCTTCCCATCATCGTCATCATGATGACCTCCTTTACCCGGATCATCATTGTGCTGCACTTTACGAGGGCCGCTCTGAACACCCAGACGGCTCCGCCGAATCAGATCCTGATCGGCCTGGCGCTCATACTGACCTTTTTTATCATGGAGCCCACTCTGACGGATGTGTACAACAATGCGGTGGTTCCCTTTGAGGACGGGGAGATCACCCAGGAAGAGGCTCTGGAGAAGGGGATACAGCCCCTTCGGGAATTTATGTATCCCCAGACCCAGGTGAAGGACGTGCAGCTCTTTATGGATATTGCACAGCTGACCTGGGACGGAGAGAATGAGTCCATCCCCAATTCCGTCCTGATCCCCAGCTTTATACTGAGCGAGCTGAGGACGGCGTTCTGGATCGGGTTTATGATCTACATTCCCTTTATTGTGATCGACATGGTGGTGGCGTCCACACTTATGAGCATGGGTATGATGATGCTGCCGCCCACGACGATCTCCATGCCCTTCAAAATCCTGCTCTTTGTCCTGGCGGACGGCTGGTCCCTGGTGATCGGGGAACTGGTGAGATCCTTCTATGTATGACGACAACCTGCGGAAAGGCGGCGAAGATAAATGACGGTAGAAGCGATTACGGATATGACGAAACAGGCTTTATTTGTTGTGCTGAAGACATCCATTCCCATTCTGCTGGTGTCCCTGGTGATTGGCCTGATCGTCAGCATTTTTCAGACGGTGACGTCCATCCAGGAGCAGACGCTCACTTTTGTGCCGAAGATCATAGGGATCTTCCTGGCCCTGATGCTTTTGGGAAACTGGATGATGGAGAATATGACGCAGTTTACGGTGGAACTCTGGTCCAGCTTTGGGCAGTACATCCATAAGTGACGGGGATGGTTTCATGATAGAGTATTCTTTTTCCATCTATGACCTGGAATATTTCCTGCTGATCCTGTGCAGGGTGTCCGCTTTTGTCTTTGCGGCGCCGTTCTTTGGAATGAGGGGAACGCCGCCAAACCGGTATAAGATCGCGTTCTGCATCTTTACCGCCATGCTTCTCTATCAGTCCCTGACCCCGGTTCGGAGCGAGGTTACCTATAACAGTATCCTGGGGTATTCCCTGATCGTCCTGAAGGAAGTGGTCACCGGGCTGATCCTGGGATTCGGGGCTAACGCCTGTACTGCCATTGTGAACTTTGCGGGTTCTGTGGCGGATATGGAGACGGGACTTTCCATGGCGACCCTCCTGGACCCGGCTACAAACCAGAACACCAGCATCACCGGCGTCCTGTACCAGTACGGTTTTATGCTGATGCTGATCGCCAGCGGGATGTACCGCTACCTGCTGGGGGCCCTTGCGGACAGTTTTTCCCTGATCCCGGTGAACGGCGCGGTCTTTCACGGGGACAGGCTGATGGAGTCCATGCTGGAGTTTATGACGCAGTACATTTTGATCGGTTTCCGCATCGTGCTGCCGATCTTCTGTGTGATCCTGCTTTTGAATGCGGTGCTGGGCGTGCTGGCAAAGGTGGCGCCCCAGATGAATATGTTTGCGGTGGGAATGCAGCTCAAGGTGATCGTCGGCCTGAGCGTGCTGTTCCTCTCCCTGAATATGCTGGGAAGCATCTCAGAGTTTATCTTTGACGAGATGAAGGTGATAACCGCTTCCTTCCTGGAGGGTATGATGTGACGCTGAAGTATAATCTGCAGTTTTTTGCTAAAGAGGGCGTGGGCGGCGAGAAAACAGAGCCCGCCACTCCCAAAAAGCTGGAGGACGCCAGAAAAGAGGGCCAGGTCGCAAAGAGCCGTGAGATCGCCAACGGCGTGGGACTTCTCGCCCTGTTTTTGCTGTTGAAATTCTGGGTGGGGACGCTGGCCTCCCGGCTTCTGGAACTTTTTCCGACTGTTTACGGCTCTATTACATCCACGGTGACGTTCTGGTACGGGGATGTCCCACGGGTGGACACATGGAGGCTGTTCCGCCACATGTTGCTGCAGATGCTGCAGATCGTTGGGCCTATCCTTCTCTTGGGTTTTGCGGTGGCCTTTATCTGCGATGTGGTGCAGGTGGGGTGGAAACCCACATCAAAGCCCCTGATGCCGAAGTTCAGCAAGCTGAACCCCCTGAGCGGAATCAAAAGGATCTTTTCCGTAAATTCCCTGATGGAGCTGGGAAAGGCTATCGCGAAGATCCTGTTGATCTCCATTGTGGTCTACAGTTATATCAGGAATAAGTGGGTCCTCCTGTTTGATGTCTTCGATATGGAACTGGTACAGGCGATCCGGCTCCTGGGCAATATCGTCACGGATCTTGGAATCCGGGTATCCATCGTGGTGCTGCTCATAGCTTTCGTGGATCTGATCTATCAGAGGGTGAAGTTTACCAATGATATGAAGATGACCAAGCAGGAGGTTAAGGACGAGTACAAGCAGTCCGAGGGAGATCCCCAGATCAAGGGGAAGATCCGCCAGAAGATGATGGAGGCTTCCCGCAGGAGGATGATGCAGGAACTTCCGAAGGCGGACGTGGTCATCACAAACCCCACCCACTATGCAGTGGCGATCCGATACGATTCCTCTGAGGCGGAGGCCCCCGTGGTGCTGGCAAAGGGCGAGGATTATCTTGCGGGGAGAATTAAGGAGATCGCCAGGGAGAACGACATCGAGATCGTGGAGAACAAGCCTCTTGCCAGGATGCTCTACGCGAATGTGGATGTGGGACAGATGGTGCCGCCGGAGCTTTACGCGGCGGTGGCGGAGGTTCTGGCCTATGTCTATAAGCTGAAAGGACGGGCCTGAGCCCGCTCCGAAAGAGGGGCGGAATCTTCTGCGGACAGATCACGGCGCGGATGAAGAAAACCGGAACCGGCCGGATACTCCGGAAAATCGGAGAATTTTGAATGACCCAGGAAAGGAGGTGAGGGCGGATGTTTCGTGCGAGGTTACAGAAGACGGACGCCATGGTGGCAATCTATATTCTGACGGCGTTTGCAATGCTGATCGTGCCTCTTCAGGCCTGGATTTTGGACATCTTTATGGCTTTCAACATCGCTATTGCCTTCACGATCCTGTTTGTGTGCATGTTCACCAAAGAAGTGCTGGACGTGTCCTATTTCCCTACGATCCTGTTGTTTACCACGATCTTCCGGATCGCCATGAACGTGTCCTCCACCAGACTGATCCTGACCACCGGTACCGCCGGAAACGTGGTCATGACCTTCGGCCAGTTCGTGGGAGGCGGCGACTTGATCGTCGGGGCCATTATCTTCATTATATTGATTCTGGTACAGTTCCTGGTGATCAACAAAGGTTCGGAGCGCGTGGCGGAGGTGACGGCGAGGTTCACCTTGGACGCAATGCCCGGCAAACAGATGGCCATCGACGCGGACTTGAACACCGGGGCCATCGACGACGAGGAAGCGAAGCGCAGGCGGGATAAGATCCAGCAGGAGTCCAGCTTCTTCGGCGCCATGGACGGTGCGGTGAAGTACGTCAAGGGGGACGCGGTGGCGGGTCTGATCCTGACCGCCATCAACCTCATAGGCGGTATTGCCATGGGTATGCTCCGGGGAGGCATGGATATTTCCGGGGCGCTGGACAACTATGGCATCCTCACCATCGGCGACGGCCTTGTGAGCCAGATCCCCTCCCTTCTGATTTCCCTGTCCACCGGCGTACTGGTCACAAAGGGCGGGAAGGAAGCGGAGTTCGGTCCCACGATCATCAAACAGCTTTTCGGGGTTCCCAAGGTCATGTACCTTGTGGGGGGAACCCTGGCTTTCCTGGGACTGGTGACGGAGCTGAACACCATCCTTTTTCTGGGGATGGGGCTTCTCTTTATCGTGGGGGGCAGGATGATCGCCGACAATCTGGAGATGGCGGGCATCGAGAACGAGGTGGAGACGGAGGAAGCAGCCGCGGAAGAGATCCGTCAGCCGGAGAACGTCAATACCCTGCTTCAGGTGGATCCCATCGAGCTGGATTTCGGCTATGGCATCATTCCCCTGGCGGACGTGAATCAAGGCGGCGACCTTCTGGACCGCGTGGTTATGATCCGGCGTCAGATCGCCCTGGAGCTTGGAACCGTAGTGCCTATCATCCGTCTGCGGGATAACATTCAGCTGAATCCCAATCAGTACATCATCCTGATCAAAGGGATACAGGTCAGCGAGGGAGAAATCCTCTTTGACCATTACATGGCGATGAATCCGGGTTATGTGGAGGAGGAGATCACGGGTATCCCCACCTTTGAGCCTTCCTTCCACCTTCCGGCGATCTGGATTACCGAGGGGCAGCGGGAGAGAGCGGAAAGCCTGGGCTACACGGTGGTGGACGCCCCGTCCATCATCGCCACCCACCTGACGGAGACCATACGCCAGTACATCGCGGAACTGTTGACCCGTCAGGATGTGCAGAACCTGATCAACAACATCAAGGAGAGCAATCCTTCCCTGGTGGAAGAACTCACGCCAAAGCTCCTGGGTGTGGGAGAGATCCAGAAAGTTCTTCAGAATCTATTGAAAGAGGGCATTTCCATCCGGGATCTGCTCACGATCCTGGAGACCCTGGCGGATTACGCGCCCACCACGAGGGACACGGATATCCTCACGGAATACGTCAGACAAAGCCTGAAACGGGCGATTTCAACGAAATACTTTGCACCCCATGAGGCCACCAGCGTGGTGACGCTGGATCCCAAGGTGGAGCAGGAGATCATGGGAAGCGTAAAGCAGACGGAGACAGGGGCGTTCCTGAATCTGGATCCCGCAAGGGCCAGGGCGATCATCGACTCTGTGGGAAATGAGATTAAAAAGCTGGAGAACCTTGGAAAGAGCCCCATTGTGATCACGTCTCCAATCGTCAGGATGTATTTTAAGAGACTGACGGAGGAGTATTACAAAGATCTGGCGGTGGTCTCCTATAACGAGGTGGAGTCGAATGTGGAATTACAATCGGTTGGGATGGTGACGGCATAAATGATTATTAAGAAGTATATCGGGAAAAACGAAGAGGAAGCGGTGGAGAGCGCAAAAAAAGAGCTGGGCAGCGGCGTTGTCATCATGAACGTGAAGCAGGTGAACGCCTCGGGTTTCCTGGGGTTTTTAAGAGCGAAGAGGACGGAGGTTACCGCGGCGCTGGAGGAAGAGCAGGACGCGGCGGCCCGACATGCCGCGCCGGATCTTTCGGCGGTTCGGCAGGCGGCGGCTATGACGCTCCCCCAGACGGGCAGCGTCAGCATTGAGAAAAAGCTGGACAGTCTGCAGACACTCCTGGAGAAACAGCTGAAATCCGACCGGAAGAAGGAGGCCACAGCGGAACCGGAAGCGGGCAGTGCTTCCGACCGGAAACAGGTCAGAAAAATGCCGGTGGAAGACGGGGCGCAGGAAAAGGCGGCAAAGCCGGATTACTCCGAGCAGGATAAGTTTATACGGCTTTTGTATAACACCATGATCGACAATGATGTGGATGAGAAATATGCGAACCAGTTCCTGCAGGATATGGAGAAGAATAAGAAGCCGAATCTCCCCATAGATAATATATTGGCGGGAGTGTACCAGAAGATGGTGCTGAAGTTCGGCAAATCCGAGGAGATATCCCCTTCTCCGGCGGGCCCCAAGCTGGTATTGTTCATAGGCCCCACGGGCGTGGGAAAGACCACTACCATCGCCAAACTCGCCAGCAAATATGCCCTGGAAGAAAAGAAAAAGATCGCCCTTCTCACAGCGGATACCTACCGCATTGCGGCGACGGACCAACTCCGCACATACGCCGATATCCTGGAGGTACCCTTTCTTGTGATCTACACGGCGGAGGAATTTGCCGAGGCGTGCACGAAAAAGTTTGCCGAATTTGATTACATATTTGTTGATACCGCGGGGCACTCCCATCACAATCAGGAGCAGCTGGGGGATATGGAGCAGCTTGTGAAGGCGATCCCGGAAGGCATGCATTATCAGTGTTTTCTTGTGCTCAGCGCCACGACGAAATACAGTGACCTTCTCAAGATCACGAAGACTTATAAGGAGATTGCGGATTATCAGCTCATTTTTACCAAGTTAGATGAGACGGAAACCTTGGGAACGCTTCTGAATGTCAGATTGACGACGGATACGCCGATTGCCTACGTGACTCATGGACAGAATGTGCCGGACGACATTGAGAAGTTCAACCCTCAGAGGACGGTAAAACAGCTTCTGGGCGGAAAAGGTTGAGGGGGTATCGAATGGATCAGGCAGAACAACTCAGGATCATAAAAGCCAATCAACAGACAAGACCGCTGGCCCGTGTGATCACGGTGACCAGCGGGAAGGGCGGCGTGGGGAAATCCAACACGTCCATCAATCTGGCCATTCAGTTCCGAAAGGTGGGTAAGAAGGTCATCATCCTGGACGCGGACTTTGGCCTGGCGAATATTGAGATCATGTTCGGCACTGTGCCGAAGCACAATCTCTGCGACCTGATTTACCAGGGAAAGAGTATCCGGGACGTCATAACCTGGGGCCCCATGGATGTGGGTTTTATCTCCGGCGGGTCGGGGATCGCGGGGATGTCAAACCTGAGCCGGGATTATCTGTCCTATATTATCCGGAACCTGGCGGAGCTGGACTCCATTGCGGATATCGTCATTGTGGATACGGGGGCGGGAATCTCCGATGCGGTGCTGGAGTTTCTGGTGGCCAGCGGAGAGGTCATCCTGGTGACCACACCGGAGCCAACTTCCATCACGGACTCCTATTCCCTGCTGAAGGCGCTGCAGAGGCATCCGCGGTTCCACCCAGAGGACACGAAGGTAAAAATGCTTGCCAACCGGGTGGAGAAAGAGGTTGAGGGGGAGATGCTCTTTCACAAGCTGAACTCGGTTGTGTCCAGGTATCTGAAGCTGCCGATGACCTATCTGGGGTTTGTTCCCCAGGACGCCCAGCTGTCCAAGGCGGTGATGCAGCAGAAACCGGTGTCTTTGGAGAACCCTTCCGCAAAATCCAGCCAGGCTTACGAGCGTGTGGCGCTGCGCCTTCTGGACATAGAGAAAGACAATCCGCAGAAGAACCGTGGAATGGCCGCATTTTTCTCCCACATCATATTAGGAAGAAAGGGAAACTAGATTTATGAGCGATGAGAAGATGATTACGAAGTTTATTCAGGAGGGCTGCAAGATCGAACTCCAGGCGCTGGAGAGATCCAGGACGCTGGGGGCGGACGCGCCCCAGAGGACGTATACCACGAAGATTTATGATATCCTTACGGAGGACACCATGGAGGTGCTGATGCCCATGGAGCAGGGACGGCTGATCCTCCTTCCGGTGGACCAGGAGTTTGATGCGGTGATCTACGGGCCCACAAGCCTCTATCAGTGCGTGGTCCGGGTCATTGACCGCTATAAGACGGACAATCTCTTTATCCTGCTCCTGGAGTTCGCCAGCAATCTGCGCAAATATCAGAGGCGGGAGTACTATCGCTTCAGCTGTGTGCTGGAGATGGACTCCCGGAATCTCGCGGAGGAAGAGATCGAGGACCTGGAGAACAGAAGGCCGGGGGAGGGGCTGAATCTGCAGCCGGGGCTTCCCTTAAAGAGAAGCGTGATCGTGGATATCAGCGGCGGAGGGCTGCGGTTCGTCTCCACCCAGGAATACGCCGTGGACAGCTTTATTTTCTGCAGCTATAAACTGAACATTAAGGGGGAGCGGAAACAGTATGACCTTGTGGGGAAGGTTTTGGCCGTGAAGGAGCTGGAGAACCGCAGGGGAAACTATGAGCACCGGGTGCAGTATTACAATATTCCCCGGGATGTGAGGGAGGAGATTATCAAGTACATTTTTGAGGAAGAGCGGAAGAGCCTGCAAAAGTAAGAATCTGAAAATCTGGATGTTTGAGAGAGTGGCGGCGTGATATGATTGACAATATTAAGAAAATATTGGTTGTTGATGATTCTGCACTCATGAGAAGAGTACTTTGTGATATAATCAACAGTGACAAAAGATTTCAGGTGACGGCAAAGGCGGCTGACGGCGTGGAGGCCTTTGACCTTCTGACCAGGGAGCATTTCGA
Source organism: uncultured Acetatifactor sp. (assembly GCA_947589505.1). GTDB lineage: Bacteria > Bacillota > Clostridia > Lachnospirales > Lachnospiraceae > Acetatifactor. The sequence goes on from CANQCF010000002.1 coordinate 33,740, forward strand.
CGGCGTTGTGCTGGATGTGAACATGCCCCGGATGAACGGGCTGGAACTGCTCCGGGAGCTGAATAAATTTAAGATTCCTGCGCGCGTTCTGATCGCCAGCACGGAGTCCACTGAGGGGGCCGCAGTCACACTGGAGGCCCTGGAACTTGGAGCGATGGACTTTGTGGAAAAACCGGGCACTTCTTTTGGGTGCCGCAGCGAAGAATTCACGAATTCTTTTCTGGAGACCCTGTATGCGGTCTGCTGCAGCCGGCTGGTGAAATATGAAAACAAGGCGGGTGCGGCGGCAAAGCCCCGGCAGAATCCGGACAGGAAACCCACTGCCTTTGGCGGAGAAACCGCATCCGGACTTTCCGGCGGAGCGAGACCGGCGGGAAATTCCAGGATCTCAGCCGGGGGAAGCCTGCCGAGGACGAAAGTACCGGCGGCCCGGAGCGGTTCCAGGATCGTCGCCATCGCCAGTTCGACGGGCGGACCCAAGGCGCTTCAGGAGGTGATCCCCCTGCTTCCCAGGGAACTGGATGCGCCGGTACTCCTTGTACAGCACATGCCGAAGGGATTTACAAATTCCCTGGCCCTGCGGCTGAACGATCTCAGCCGGATCCGGGTGAAGGAGGCGCAGGAGGGCGAGATCCTGCAGAAGGGCGTCGTCTATGTGGCCATGGGCGGGAAACATATGAACATCACGGAGAAGGCAGCCGGAACCTGCGTGGTGAGTTACTCAGACGAGCCGCCCCGGGAGGGGGTAAAACCCAGCGCCAATTACATGTATGAATCCCTGATGGATACGGACTATACGGAGATTGTGTGCGTGGTACTCACCGGCATGGGGTCGGACGGAACAGCGGGAATCCGCAGCCTGAAGAAGAAAAAAGCGCTCTATGTAATCACACAGGATCCGGACAGCTGCGTGGTGTACGGCATGCCGAAAAGCGTGGTGAACGCTGGCCTGTCGGACCAGGAGACGCCTCTGGGTGAGATCGCCCAGAGGATAACGGAGAGAATCGGCGTCAGAATGAATTGAACGATAAGAAAAAGAGGTTTGCCTGAAAAGGCGGAACGGAGGGTAAGATGGACGTTAGCCAGTATCTTGATATTTTCCTTGACGAGACGAAGGAGCATCTCCAGAGCTTAAGCGATCAGATTATGAAGCTGGAGTCAGACTCCGAGGACATGAACACGATCAATGAGATCTTCCGCGCGGCGCACTCCTTAAAGGGAATGGCGGGGACCATGGGCTACAAGAGAATGCAGAATCTGACCCATGACATGGAGAATGTCTTCTCGGAAGTGAGAAACGGCAATCTGAAAGTACAGCCCGCTATGATCGACGTGCTCTTCGCCTGCCTGGACGCGCTGGATGAGTACACCCAGAACATCCAGAATACGGCGGACGAGGGAACAAACGACAACGAACCCCTGATCAAGAGGCTGAACGATCTCCTGCAGGGAGGCAATAACAGCGCCCCTGCGGAGCAGAAAAAGGAAGAGACAAAGGCGGAGCCGCCCGCCTCTGCAGATTCCGGTTCCGGTTCCGGCGCGGAGAAATGGAACGACATCCACCTGGACGACGCTCAAATCCATGTGATCCAGGAAGCCCGCAAGCAGGGTATGGAGTGTTTCGGCATTAACGTAGTGGTGCAGGACAGCTGTCTGCTGAAGGCGGCCAGAGCCTTTCTGGTGTTCAAGGCCATAGAGGAAAAGGGAGAGATCATCGTTTCAAATCCCAGCGCCCAGGATGTGGAAGACGAGAGATTTGACAAGGATTTTACTCTTTTGGTGGTGTCGACGTCCTCCCTGGACGATGTGATTAAGGCGGCCCAGAATGTCTCGGAGATCGCTTCCGTCACCGGTGCGGTGATCGACCTGGAAAAGACGAAGGATTATAAGCCAAAGGAGGAGACCCCTGCGGCGGGACCGGCGGCAGCGGCATCGGCGGCTCCTGCGGCAGCGGCATCGGCGGCTAAAAACACGGCGGATAAGAAACCCGCGGAGAACAAGCAGGTAGTGAAGCGTACGGTGCGCGTGGACATCGAGAAGCTGGATGTGCTCATGAACCTGGTGAGCGAGCTTATCATCGCAAAGAATTCCCTGGTATCCGCAACCGGGCAGGTACAGGCGGGAGCCGGCGTGGGAGAACATATCGAATATCTGGAGCGGGTGACAACAAGCCTTCACGAGTCCGTGATGAAGGTAAGAATGGTGCCCATCGAGAGCGTGGTGAACAAATTCCCCCGTATGATCCGGGATCTGTCCAAGAAACTGGATAAGAAAATGGAACTCTATATGACCGGCGAAGGGACGGAGCTGGATCGGACGGTGGTGGATGAGATCGGAGATCCCCTGATGCACCTCCTGAGAAACTCCGCGGATCATGGACTGGAGTCCGCCGAGGTGCGGGCCCAGAGGGGAAAGCCCCCCGTGGGATCCATCTTCCTGGACGCCTATCAGGACGGCAACAATGTCGTTATCGAAGTGAGGGACGACGGAAACGGCATCGACACGGAGGCGGTCAAGGCAAAAGCCCTGGAGAGAGGCGTGATCACGCCGGATCAGGCGGCGGTCATGACGGACAAGGAGATCATCGACCTGCTCTTCCTGCCCAGTTTTTCCACGGCGAAGAAGGTGACGGATGTCTCCGGCCGGGGCGTGGGTCTGGACGTTGTGAAATCCAAGATCGAGTCCTTGAGCGGCGAGGTGGAGGTGAAGAGCCAGCTGGGCGTGGGAAGCACCTGGACGATCCGGCTACCTCTGACCCTGGCCATCATCCAGAGCCTGATGGTGAACGTTGGCGGAGAAAAGTATGCCATTTCCCTTGGCTCCATCCAGAGCCTGGAGAGCATTGCTCCTTCCGAGGTGAAACTGGTGCAGAACAAGGAAGTGATCTATCTTCGAGGTTCGGTTCTGCCTCTGATTCGGATGGATCAGGTGCTGGATGTAAAGAGCATCCGCGGACCCGAGGAAGAGATCACCGTGGTGATCGTGAAGAAGGGCGACAAGATGGCAGGGCTTGTGATCGACGAACTTCTGGGCCAGCTGGAGATCGTGATCAAGCCGCTGGGGAAGTACATCAAACAGTGCAAGTTTATCAGCGGCGCCACCATCCTGGGCGACGGCGAAGTCGCTTTGATTCTGGACACCAATGCACTCATCTAAGAAGGGGGAGCGGAAAATGGATATCAGCAGCCTGAAAAATACAGCGCAGGGAACGGAAGACGGCAAGGAGGAGACCACACAGTACATTGTGGTGGGGCTCGGAAGCGAAAATTACGGCATCAATATCCGCTATGTGGACAATATCGTAAGGATGCAGAGGATTACAAGGGTTCCCAAGATGCCGAATTACCTGATCGGCATTATCAATCTCCGCGGAGAGGTGCTCCCTGTCGTGAGCCTTCGCCTGAAGATGGGCCTGGAGACGGACGTGTACGAGAAGAGCACGCGGATCATCATCCTGAAGACGGAGAACGAGGGAAAAATGGGTGTGATCGTGGACAATGTCCGGGAGGTCGTGACCCTGGGCAGCTCACAGGTAGACAAGGTGGACTACGATCTCAAATCCGAGGGAAAAAATTTTGTCACCAGCGTGGGAAAACGGGAAAACGGGGAGTTGGTCTCCATTCTGGATCTGAATTTCATCACATTGGAGGAAAATACCCAGTAGGCCGGACAAGGCGCAAGTCTTCCGCAATGTTCTGAAACAATATTCCGGAGGTATCTATTCATGGGCAATATCAATCTGCAGAAGGTTTCGGATGCCTATTTTGACGTGTTGAAGGAGATCGGAAACATCGGCGCCGGGAACGCCATGACGGCGCTGTCCCAGATGCTTCAGTGCAAGATCGACATGCGGGTTCCCCAGGTAAAACTCCTGAACTTTCAGGAGGTGGGCGCCCTCATGGGCGGGGAAGAACAGATTATGGCCTGCGTCATGCTGAGCGTGGAGGGGGACATCACGGGAAATATGATGTTTATGATCGAGACCTCCAGCGCAAGGCGGCTGATCAACAAGGTGATGATGGGGTACGCCCAGCCCGGGGAGGCGGAATTTTCGGAGATGGAACTGTCCGCCATGAAAGAGGTTGGCAATATCATTACCGGCGCTTATCTCAATTCCATCGCTTCTCTGACAAACCTTAAAATTTATCCCTCGCCGCCGGCCCTTACCATCGATATGGCGGGAGCGATCCTGAGCGTGCCGGCTATAGAATTCGGCGCATTAGGGGATAAGCTTTTGCTGATCCAGTCCCAGTTCTTTGACGAGGCGCGGATCGACGGATATTTTATCCTCATACCGGATCTGGATTCCTATGCCCGGATCCTTGGATCCCTGGGGCTTTCCGTGGAAGGATTGTCGGGGGAGGAATGATTCGTTAAGAGGAAAGAGCGATGAGTGAGATTATAAAAGTCGGAATGGCGGACTTAAACATCTGTCAGCCGCCTGACGGCCTCACCACATTGGGACTGGGATCCTGCGTTGGCGTTGCCCTGCGGGATCCGGTCGCGCGGATTGGCGGCCTGGTACATGTGATGCTGCCGGATTCTAAGTCCATTCATAACAGCCAGTCGATGAACCCGGCGAAGTTCGCGGATACGGGAATCGCGGAACTGGTGCGGAGGATGGAGCAGAAGGGGGCGAAGCGTTCCCGCATGACCGCGAAGCTTGCGGGAGGCGCAACCATGTTCGCCGTCAGCGGCAAAAGCGAGGTGGGACTGGTGGGACAGAGAAATACGCAGGCCTGCAGACAGTGCCTTGCGGAACTGGGAATTTCGATCCTGGCGGAGGATACCGGCGCCAATTACGGACGAACCGTGATTTTTTACCCGGAGTCAGGGGAGTACCAGATCAGGGCCGTGGGGAGGGACAGTTATATTATCTAAGGGACAATTCTGATAAAGGAAGGGCTTGCGGGATATCGCCTTATGGAGAGAAAAAATTTACCGATCATACTGATGCTGGCGGCGGGGGCAGTCACCTGCGTCATCACGTTCATACGAAACGACACCATCCTGAAGAAACTGACGGCGCTGCTGATTGCACTGGTCATTTTTTACGCGCTGGGAACCGTGATCAAATGGCTGCTGGACGAGTTTGACAAGCGGAACGCGGAGAGAAACTTTGTCCCCGAGGAAGAAATATTAGAAGAAGAGGAAGAAGAGGTGGAGGAAGACTGACAGCAGCGGCCTCGCCTTGAAAAGGGATTCCCATGGATGAAACAGCTAGAAAAAAACTCTTAGAAGAATATGCCGCCTCCAGATCCCAGGAGCTACGGGAGAAGATCATCCTGGAGTATGCGCCGCTGGTAAAGCTGGTGGCGGGAAGACTGTCCATGTACCTGGGATATAACGTAGAGTACGAGGATCTTGTCAGCTATGGGATTTTCGGACTGATCGACGCCATAGATAAATTTGACCACATGAAGGAGATCAAGTTTGAAACCTACGCCAGTCTCCGCATCCGGGGCGCAATCCTGGATCAGATCCGCAAGATGGACTGGATCCCCCGGACGATCCGCCAGAGACAAAAAAAGATTGACAGCGTGATGAAGGAGATCGAGCAGGAGAAGGGGCGGGCCGCCACGGACGAGGAGATTGCCCAGGGGCTCGGCATCAGTCAGGATGAGTTCCTGGACTGGCAGTCACAGATGAAAGTGACCGGCGTGATCTCGCTGAACGAATTCATGGAGCAGGGCAGCGATGTAAGCCAGGAATTTGGCAGGGGAACCACCGCCCGCTTTGACAGTCCGGAGGAAAATATAGAGAAGAAAGAGCTCTCAAAGATGCTTTCCAAAGCGCTGGAACTCCTGACGGAGAAAGAGCAGAAGGTGATCACACTGTATTATTTTGAAGAGCTTACGCTGAAGGAGATCAGCAATGTGCTGGAAGTCTCGGAATCCCGGATCTCCCAGCTGCATACGAGAGCGCTACAGAAGATGAAGACGCAGATGGGGAGTTACATGGATATTCTGCACAATGTCTGACATTCCTGATGTTGAAAAAATTCAGGATAGCATGAAATAAGCCGGATGGGGGCGGTTGAAATGAAAAACGGATATTTTCGTCTGGTGAATACGGAGAAGGGCTATGGCGTCCGGCTGGTGAAGGCCAGGGACGGCGGAGCGGAGATCCGGGGCATGGATCTGACCGCGTACCTGGATGGGGAGGGCATTTCCTATGACCTGGGCGCCCTCAAAGCGGCGCTGGAGGGCAGCGAGGATACCGTCCTGGAGCTGGGAGAAGGCCCCTGTCCTGTGGTGAATGAGAGGTATGCGATTTCCGTCGACCAGGACGGGATGCGGGCTTCTGTGTACTTTCAGGCGCCCTCTGAGACGGGGAAAAGGGTGGAGCTTCAGGAGGTGCTGAAGGATCTGCGGATGAAGAATATCGTCCACGGGATCCAGATGGGGGCCCTCTCCCAGCATTTCCAGTCGTCCGGATGCTATGACGGCCCGCTGACTGCGGCTCAGGGGCAGCCGCCCAGGCAGGGCAGGGATGCCGAGATCGAATATTTCTTCAACACGGATCCCCAGATTCAGCCCACAATGCGGGAGGACGGCAGCGTGGATTATTTCCAGCTGAATATCATCAGCCACTGCAGGGCGGGAGAAGTCCTGGCGAAGATTCATCCCGCCGATCCTGGAAAACCCGGAGTGAACATTTTCGGCAAGAAGGTACCGCCCAGGGCAGTAAAACAGAAAGTTCTGAAGTTTGGAAACAATATTCAGCTCTCCGAGGATGGCCTCAGCATCACTTCCCTTGTGGACGGCCATGTGACGCTGGTGGAAGACAAGGTGTTTGTGTCGGATGTCTACGAGGTGGAGGATGTGGACCTCTCCACGGGGAATATCGACTTTGCCGGGAGCGTCCAGGTGAACGGGAACGTCAAGGAAAATATGCATGTTTCCGCCGGCGGAAACGTGGTGATTCGTGGAATGGTGGAGGGCGCTTATATCGAGGCCGGCGGAAACATTGTCATCGCCGGGGGCATGAACGGCATGGCCAAGGGCGTTCTGAAGGCGGAGGGCAATGTGGTCAGCCGTTTTCTGGAGAACACTACGGTGGAGGCCGGAGGCTATGTGAACACGGAGGCTATCCTCCACAGCCAGGTCTCCGCGAAGACAGACATCAACGTGACCGGGAAGAAAGGTTTTATCATCGGCGGGAATGTGAAAGCCGGAAGGCTGGTATCGGTGAAGAACCTGGGGGCCAATATGGGAAATGCCACTGAGGTGGAGGTCGGCGTGGACCCGGAGGTGAAGGCAGAGCTCATCGCCCTGCAGAAAGAGACCACAGAGATCGTAAAGGAGGTGCGCGGCGCTCAGTCGACGCTGAAGGGTTTCGCGGAGAAAAAGGCAAAGGGGGCCAGGTTCACGAACGAGCAGCTCCGGTCTATTGCGGAGAACGATAAGCTGATCCGGGAGAAGACGGCGGAACTGAGCCGGAAGAGCGGGGAACTCCGGATCCTCCAGGAGCGTTATGACGTCCAGAAAAACGCCCGGGTGGAAATATGGGGGACGGCATACACGGGAACTACCATCGTCATTGAGGATCTCTCCCTGACGCTCAAGTCGGAATACAGTTACTGTAAATTTGAAAAGAAAGAGGGAGAGGTCAAGTCTCTTCCCTTATAAAGACAAGAGGTGTGAATTATGGCGGTCAATCCAATTGATATTGCCGCGGTTACCAGATCCCAGGATTATTCCATCATCAAGCACAATGAGGATCAAAAGACCGTGAACCAGCAGAGTACCCTGGTCCAGCAGACCCAGAAGGACGATCGGCAGAGGGCCACGGAGGTGGTGCGCCAGGATCAGGCCCAGTGGCACGAAAAGGGATTTGACGCGCGGGAAAAGGGCAGCAATGAATACAGCGGGGACGGCGGAAAAAAACGCCGGAAGGAGAAACAGGAGCAGGTGATCGTAAACGGTCACAAGGGCTTTGACATCAAGATTTAGGAGCGTATTGAGGAGATGAGTGTCACGGTTGCGGAAATTGTGCTGCTGATCATAAGCGCCATTGTGTTTGTATCCACCTTTCTGATCCCGGACAGCGGGGAAAAGGGGAGCGGCGTGGATGAAGAGGCGGCACGAAAAGAGATTCAGGATCTGGTCAGGCAGGAGATGGACGCGATCCGGGGGCATGTGGAAGAAGTCGTTGAAGAATCCATGTCTTACGCCATGGAGAAGACGGAGCGGGCCCTGGAGAGACTTTCCAATGAAAAAATCATGGCGGTAAACGAATACTCCGACACGGTGATGCAGGAGATCCACAAGAGCCATGAGGAAGTCATGTTCCTGTATGACATGCTGAACAGCAAGCACGAAAATCTGAAAAAAGCGGCCGCGGATGCCGGAAGGGCGGCGAAGGAAGTGCAGGATGCCGTGGAGAAGTATCAGATGATGCAGATTCCTGTGACAAAGGCCGTCGGAAATGTGCCTCCTGTACCCGGAGACTCCGGAAACCTTCCGGGTGCGGGGGCAGGTTCCGGCCTGCCTTCCGGGGAGGATGGAAAACAGGAGACAGCCTCCCAGCGGAAACAGAAAAAGGAGATGCGTGAGAAAGAGCCGGTGGGCGGCGGGCCGCTGCTGAAGGGTATGCTTTCCAAGAGGGAGGAGGACCTCCGGAGGGACCGTGACTTAGGAGAGACCGCTGTCCTGGAACAGGAGCTCCCCCCGCTGGCGGACGAGATCACGGAGGTTCAGCCGAACGCAGACCCGTCGAGAAACAGTAACGAACAGATCCTAAAGCTGCACAAAATGGGAAAATCCAACGTAGCCATCGCCAGGGAACTTGGCCTGGGGGTAGGAGAAGTAAAGCTGGTAATCGATCTATATAAAAATTTGTAGGAAAACCGATATGAAGATGAAACAATATTTGCGCGGCCTTGCCACCGGAATCGTGATTGCCGTCGCGGTGATGTCCTTTTTCCGGGGAGATCAGAACGGGCTCAGCGATGAAGAGATCCGGGAGAGGGCAGCAGGACTGGGTATGGTAATGGCGGATAGCGGCACGCTTTCCGGCGGTCAGCGGGTGCCCTCCGTGGGAGAGTCCCAGGAGTCTTATCAGGAGCCGCTCCCAGGCGAAGACGAAGAGCCGGATACAGGTGCAGCCGTGGGAGAGTCCCGGGAGTCTTATCAGGAGTCGCTCCCAAGCGAAGATGAAGAACCGGATACAAGTGCAGCCGTGGGAGAGTCCCAGGAGTCTTATCAGGAGCCGCTCCCAGGCGAAGACGAAGAGCCGGATACAGGTGCAGCCGTGGGAGAGTCCCGGGAGTCTTATCAGGAGTCGCTCCCAAGCGAAGATGAAGAACCGGATACAAGTGCAGCCGGCGGAGAGAGTACGGATGCATCGGATGATGGGAATGGCGGATCCGTGGAGACGGAGGAAGGTTCCGGCGGGACAAGTGCCCCGGAGGAACCCTCGGAAACCCAGGAGAGCGCTTCCGGGACGACAGAGCCCGCCGAATCTGAGCAGCCAGGTACCGGGGAAAGCGCAGACCCGGCAGAAACGGTTGTCATTACGATCTATCCCGGGGACGGTTCCTACGCCGTGGCCCGGTACCTGCAGCAGGCCGGTCTGGTGGATGATGCGGGGGCGTATGACAAATATCTCTGCGACAACGGTTACGACAGCGCCATACGCGTGGGACAGGTCCAGATCCCCGCGGGCAGCAGTTATGAGGAGATTGCAAAGCTTCTTACGTCGAGGCACTGACAGCTGAATCCGGCGGATAATTTCAGGGAAAGAAAGGTTTGAGATATGTTGTGTTATAGGGTGATCCTGTTAGATGCATACCTCTGTACAAGGTCCGGTGTGAGGACGAAGCCTGTACAGAGATAAAAATTTTTTCGTCCGCATTGGATCTTGTGCTTATTGGGCAAAAATAGACAATAAGGAGAGGATTCAATGAATAAAGATTTTAGAAAATATGTGGTTTTTTGGCTGACACAGTCTTTTTCCCAGCTGGGGAGCGCGATGACGAGTTTCGCGCTGATCCTGTGGGTGTATTCCGTAAAGCATTCCGCGATGACGGTGTCGCTGATGTCTTTCTTTAACTATGTTCCCTATGTCGTTGTCAGTCTGTTTGCGGGGGCGTTTGTGGACGCCCACAGCAAAAAGAAGATCATGCTGGCGGCCGACAGCGCGGCGGCGTGCTGCACGGTCTTTGTGCTGGCGATGTCTCTCTCGGGAGGGCTGAGGATCTGGCACATCTATCTCATAAACGGTGTGATCGGGTTTGCCAATGCGTTTCAGTCCCCGGCCTCCGGCGTAGCCATGGGGATCCTGGTGCCGAAGGAAAAGATCGCAAACGCCAGCGGCATGCTCTCGTTTTCCGGCAATCTGATCTCGGTTCTTGCGCCGGTGCTGGCGGCGTCGGTGTACGCGTTCGGTGGATTGAAGTATATTCTGATCTTTGACTTTGGCAGTTTTGCCGTGGCCTTTCTGGTTCTCCTGTGCTTCATCAGAATCCCGGAAAAACGCAGTGCAGAGAAGCGGGAAGGTTCTTTGCTTTCGGACTGCCGGGAGGGGTACGCATTCCTGCAGCAAAACAGGGGGATCCTGATCATCGTCCTGACGATGGCGATGCTGAACTTCTTTTCCAGGCTGACCTATGAGAATATCCTGTCCCCCATGATCCTGGCGCGGAGCGGCGGAAACGAGGTGGCGCTGGGGATTGTGAACGCGGCCATGGGGATCGGCGGCGTGCTGGGAGGAATCCTGGTATCCGCCGGAAAGATGCCGAAGGATTCCCTGAAGGCGATCTATGTCTCCGCGGGGCTCTCGTTCCTTCTGGGCGATCTGATGATGGGCGCGGGACGGGGAGTGTTCCTGTGGTCCGCGGCGGGCTTTATGGCGAGTCTGCCGATCCCGTTCATCAGCGCCGGGCAGAATGTGATCTTATACCGGCTTGTCCCGGAGGAGATGCAGGGCAGGATCTTTTCCGTGCGGAACGCGGTTCAGTTCAGCTCCATTCCCGTGGGGATCCTTCTGGGAGGGTTCCTGGCGGATTATGTGTTTGAACCCTATATGAGCGGAGGGTATGCCGGCTCCGGCATTCTCTATCACATTGTAGGGAGCGGCTCCGGCAGCGGCATGGCGGTGATGTTCCTCTGTACGGGGATCCTGGGCAGCCTGTTCAGCTTTGGGTTTTACCGGTATCTCCGGTCCCATGGCAGTCTTTGCGGTCCCGGGGAGAAGGATTCCGGCAAAGATTCCGGCAAAATCTGAAAGAAGGGTTCCGGCAAGGATTCCGGCGAAATCTGAAAAGAAGGATTCGGCAAGGATTCCGGCAAAATCTGAAAAAAAACTTGCCACAGGGGTTTTCCTGTGTTATACTCATAGAGTTGCAAAAAAAACACGCGGCTTTATTTGCAGGTGGTGCGGGAAGACGCCGAGCGGATCCCCGAAGGCTGCAGAGTTGTGAGCGCTTAGTAACGCGGGCGTTTCACGCAAAAGCATGCGGAAGAAAAAACCAGACGGAGGTAAGAAAATGAGCGTTATTTCCATGAAACAGTTACTTGAAGCAGGTGTTCACTTCGGACATCAGACCAGAAGATGGAACCCTAAGATGGCTCCCTATATCTTTACTGAGAGAAATGGGATCCACATCATCGATCTTCAGAAATCCGTGGGCAAGGTTGACGAGGCCTACAAGGCGATTTCCGAGATCGCGGCACAGGGCGGCACCATTCTTTTCGTGGGCACCAAGAAGCAGGCCCAGGACGCTGTGAAGACCGAGGCTGAGCGCTGCGGCATGTACTATGTGAACGAGAGATGGCTGGGCGGTATGCTCACCAACTTTAAGACCATTCAGTCCCGCATCGAGAGACTGCATAAGATCGAGACCATGTCCCAGGATGGCACCTTTGACGTGCTGCCCAAGAAGGAAGTGATCCAGCTGAAGAAGGAATGGGAGAAGCTGGAGAAGAACCTTGGCGGTATCAAGAATATGACCAGGATCCCTGACGCGATCTTTGTGGTGGATCCCAAGAAGGAGCGTATCTGCGTACAGGAGGCTCATGCCCTCGGCATCACCCTGATCGGCATCGGCGATACCAACTGCGACCCCGAGGAACTGGATTACATCATCCCCGGAAATGACGACGCCATCAGAGCCGTAAAGCTGATCGTCTCCAAGATGGCGGACGCTGTGATCGAGGCAAACCAGGGCGAGGCTGTTTACGGCCAGGAGGAGACCGCTGAAAACGCTGAGGCGGCTGATATTGAGGAGATCGCTCAGGAGCAGTAAGCTGACACAGGATTTTTCGGCGCGGTGAAGTTCCCTGCCGCAGGGGACGATGATTTTGGCAGAGGTAGTCTGCAGGCGGGAAGCGCCGGAAAGCCGGAAGAGACCATGGAAGTTCTGAAAAAGAGCTGTCAGGCGAAGCGTGGAACGAACAGGCTGCACAGTCCGGTTCTTTGGACGCGGGGTGCCCGATGCAGCGTATGGAATGATTGTTAGAAAGGTGGATAAGAATATGGCAGAGATTACCGCATCGATGGTAAAAGAGCTGCGCGAGATGACCGGCGCGGGCATGATGGATTGCAAAAAGGCTCTGAACGAGACTAACGGAAATATGGAAGAGGCCGTGGAGGTTCTGAGAAAGAACGGACAGGCCAAGGCAGTAAAGAAAGAGGGCAGGATCGCGGCGGAAGGCATCTGCCGCATCGCTTCGGAGGGCGATCAGAAGGCAGTTGTGGTTGAGGTGAATTCCGAGACCGATTTCGTGGCGAAGAACGAAGTGTTCCAGGAGTTTGTTGAGGCCGTGGCACAGCAGGCTTTGAACTCCAATGCGGCTGACATGGAGTCCTTCCTGGCTGAGAAGTGGAATGCAGATCCGGGCATGACGGTCAACGACGCTCTGGTGGAAAAGATCGCGAAGATCGGCGAGAAGCTGAGCATCAGAAGATTTGAGAAGGTGGAGGCTGAAAACGGCTGCGTTGTCACCTATGTGCACGGCGGCGGACGGATCGGCGTGATCGTGGAGGCTGAGACCGACGTTGTAAATGCATCCGTGAAGGAGGCCCTGACCAACCTGGCAATGCAGGTTGCGGCGCTGAATCCCAAGTATGTGGCTACCAGCGACGTCTCCGAGGAGTTCAAGGCCCATGAGAAGGAGATCCTTGCGGCCCAGATCGCTCAGGATCCCAAGATGGCTGGAAAGCCGGAGAAGGTGATCGAGGGCGCCGTGATCGGACGTCTGAACAAGGAGCTGAAGGAGGTCTGCCTGCTGGAGCAGGTATATGTAAAGGCAGAGGACGGAAAGCAGACCGTTGCCCAGTATCTCGCCCAGGTTGCAAAAGAGAACGGGGCGAAGCTCGCTGTCAAGAGATTTGTGCGTTTTGAGACCGGCGAGGGCCTTGAGAAGAAGAACGAGGATTTCGCAGCGGAGGTTGCGGCTCAGCTGAAGTAAGGTATTGAATCAGAAAGACTAAAAAGACAGGCATCATTGCTTATAGAGATATGGGCGATGGTGCCTTATTTTCACAGATTTTACTGATCCCGTGTCGGTGGCGGAAAGGAGTAAAGAGACGAAATGTCCACGAAGAGAAACGAAAGTCTGAATGTATTGAAACTGATCTCCTGTGTCGTCGTTATCTTTCTCCATTGTCCTTTTCCGGGAACGTTTGGAGAGATGATCATCTATGCCTTTCGATTTTCCGTTCCGGTTTTCTTTCTGATTTCGGGGTATTTTTCCTTTGGAAAGCCCGAGGAATGGTATCGAAAAAAGATTCTCACCACATTAAAGACGACGGCGGTCCTGGAGCTGCTTTACGGAATCTTTCATTTTCTGTTGGACTGCGCGGCGGGACAGGTTCCGGCTGCAGAATTTTTCAGCGATTTTCCAAGAGGCTGGGAATTTATCAAAACGCTGTTTTTCGGCTCCTTTTTTAATGGGACGCTGTGGTACCTCTACGCCGCTTTCTGGACCTGGTGCATCCTGTACCTCCTGCATCGCAGGGGCCTCATGGAGAAGGCGGTCTGGGCTGTACCGCCGCTTCTGTTCCTCCATATTTTCGGGCGCTGGTACTGCCAGAATCACTTTAACATAGATCGGCTGGTGTTCCTGTTTCGGAGCGCGGTTCTGTTCGGGGTTCCCTTTGCCCTGATGGGGCGGTTTTTCGCACAGCACGGGGAAAAGATTGCGGAAAAATTGACGGTGTTCCGCTGCCTTGGCATTGTGTTTGTGGGTCACGTCCTGATTGTCGCGGAGTTCCTTCTGACAGGGCAGTACATGGATCTGCACCTGAGCACGGTGGTGATCGCGGCAGGGCTCTTTCTTCTGGCTTTGGTGAAACCGGAGTGTCCCCGTCTGCGCCTGCTGCAGTTTATGGGGGACCGGCTTTCCATGTGGATCTATTACGATCACCTGCTGGTCATTTCGCTTCTGGGCCTGGCGGGAGAAAAACTGCACCTGGAAGAAAACGGCCTGTTTTTATGGGCGAAGCCGGTTCTCGTCTTTGCAGGAGCCGCCCTTCTCGCCCTTGTGATCTATGCCGTAAAGGGAAAACGGCGGATCGGGAGGAATTAGCCAGCTACCAGGATCCAGGTCTTGAACCATTTCAGGTATTTTTCGGCAAAGGCCAGTTCCACGGGCTGGCCGGAGAGAACCGGGTAAAACAGTAAAAAGAGTCCGAATACCGCGGCGCCGTAGAGGAGCAGGACTGCCAGGGCTTTTCGGCGGGACGTATTCCGGAGAAGGCACCGGGCGCTGTAGCCGATCATCAGCGCCACGAACACTGTGCTGGGGAAATAGTGATAGATGAAAGTGATCCGGGTGACGAAGAACCAGGGGATGTACTGCGCCAGATATCCGACCAGCAGGAAAAAGGCGTTTTTATCCCGCTTCATCAGGTAGAGATACAGCATGTACACGAAGGCAGGAATCCCCATCCACCAGACAAAGGGATTGCCGAAAGAGCTGATTCCCTCCCTGAGAGTGTCCGAAAGGATCCCGGAGTAATACCAGATGGGGCGCACGATCAGGGGCCACTCATAATAGGGGGAAGCAAAATAGTGTGTGGCGTTTAAGCTGCTGTGGTAGTCGAACATGGTCTTCTGGTTCCGCAGCATTCTCTCAAAGAGGCCGGCGGTGTTTCCGTCCCGGAAGGGAAGATAGCTGAGAAGGTAGATCAGCCCGGGGACCAGCACAAAGAAAATCAGGCAGAAGCCCAGGATTTTTAAGGTTCTGCCCGGAAAAATGGAAAGAATATCCCGATTGGCGTAGGTTCCGGTCCTGCCATCGGGATTTTTCTTTGCCAGGAAATAAGATTCCGAGAGGAGGGCCAGATGGGCGAAGAAAAGGATGCCCATGCCGATCCCCGCGTAAACGCCGGTCCATTTGCAGGCGACTCCCAGGCCCATGGAAATTCCGCAGAGGGCCAGGGGCAAAAGCAGTTTCTTAAGGGAGGCCCAGTAGTCGGCGGTGAGAAAACGGTATAGGAAGTAATACATGCAGATGATGAAAAATACAATGTATACGTCGATGGTGGCGATCCTGGTCTGGGAAAAGTGCATGAAGTCAAAGGCGAAGATCCAGCAGGTGAGGGCCGCCGCCGGCGTGTATCCGGTGAGGCTTTTTGCAAAGAGATAGAGGATGGGGAGCATGGCGATGCCGAAGAGGACGCCGATGATGCGCCAGCCGAAGGGATTCATCCCAAACAGGAAAATGCCCAGCGAGATCAGGCTCTTTCCCAGGGGCGGATGGGTATTCTCATAGCTTCTCATGCCGTGAAGAAATTCATAGGCGGTCCTGGCGTGGTAGATCTCGTCGAAGTACATGCTGTTCCGGAAGCTGAACCGCAGGGGGTAGAGATCCGTCTCGTCAAAGAGTTCCGGATAATCGGCGGCGTTTAAGGGCCTCACAGGGTTCCCTTTGGCGTCCAGGAAGACAAATTCCACGATGCGGGTGTTTCCCTGCAGCGGCGTCATGGAGAGCTCTGCGCACTCTGCGGGGAGAGGCAGGGTTGTCCAGGTAAAGACATCCTCCAGGGATACTTCCTCCGCAAAAAGCGGGTCTGTCCCGGAGAGGGTATCGGTATCGGCGCCTTCCATCTGAAAGCTCCTATCGTGCTCCGGGGCGATATAGTAGGAGAGCGAGGCCGCTTTTTCCGTCGGAGCGAATGTAAAATGCAGCGTCCGGTCCTGCGCCGCCTCATAGACGGTCTCGGGAGCGGAGGTATCGCCCAGATCCCTGAGGGCGAAGACGCTGTATAAGAGGGTGGTCAGAGCCAGGAGCAGCAGATCCGTTTTGGTGAGCTTTCTCTGCCAGGAGGAAACGGGGATGTCGTCCTCCATGCCAGCCGCGCGGAGTTCCCGGGGAGAGGCGGCCGCGGCGCGTTCTCCCTGGCGGCGGAGGGTGAACAAAAGAACGTAAAAGAGCAGGGCGCAGAGGGTGATCCCCAGTCCCGTGTTCCGCAGAATAGGCGCGTCCGCGGAATAGTCCGCGGGATTATAATAGTACAGGACGTGAGCCGTGTTGTATAGGTGCAGGCAGGCCAGGGCAGTGAACAGGCCGGTAAATCCAAAGCGCAGGGCGCGGGTGAGCGCCGGACCGGAGCGGCGGCTGTCTTGGGAGAGATTGCCGCAGAGCTGGCCTGCCGCAAGGCCGGGAAAGGCGGCGGGAAGAAGCGCCATCACCGGGTAGAGATAGCGCTCGTGCATCCTCACGGAAAAGGTGAATACCGTCAGGATCAGGAAGGCGCCCATGAGCGGGTATCTCCCGGAGACCCGGCGGAAACGGTACCCGATCAGCAGGCAGAACAAAACCGCGAGCACGATGGCCAGGAATCCCCAGGAGGTACAGGGCATTCCCAGGAAGACTGTGTCCTGGGGATACCAGTTCAACCCTATGCCGCACCAGAAATTATAAGCGTTTACGGAGGCGTAGGGGTAGGAGCTTAAGGTGTCAAGGTATTGTCCCAGCACATTGTCCAGGCCAAAGGGCGCTGCCGCAAGAATGGCAAGGATCAGGGCGAGAAGACCGTACCCTGCGGTCTGCAGGAGACGCTTGAGGGAAAAACGCCCGCCGTGGAAGGCATAACCCAGAACATCCGCCAGAATCAGAGGAGCGAAAATCAGCATCTGAGGTTTTAACAGGATCCCCAGGCCATAGACCAGAAAGGCGGGAAAGTGTTTCTCCCGTTCCAGAAGTATGCAGACGAGAAGCAGCAGGAAGGTAAACAGGGAGTCGATCTGTCCCCACAGGCAGCTGTTTAGGAGGACGACAGGCTGAAAGAGATAGATGGAAGCCAGGGCCGTTCCGGAAAGCATACCCAGGTGTTTTCTGCCGATCCGGTAAATCAGGTATCCGATCCCCAGATCGGCCAGGATGGAGGGCAGTTTTAAGAGAGCCAGGTACGCCGGGGAAAGGATCTTCAGGGACAAAAGGGAACGGATCCACCCGATCAGCCAGAGGATATAGAGGTAGAGGGGTGGGTAATCCGAAAAATAGCCCTCCTCGTAAAATTGTCCGGGACCTGTCTGAACCATTCTCTCCGACCAGGCGGAAAAACAGCTGATGTCCGCTCCGAAACCGGAGGCATTCGATGCCAGGATAATTCTTAAGACAAAGGCGGCGAGAAAGAGCAGGGGGATGGTAAATTTTCCGATGGCGACAGAGTCGGCATGCCTGCCGGGAATCACCCAGCGCCATAAGACAACTGTAAAGATCACGCTGAAAACGGCCCAGAAATGCAGTGAATTCATAAAAACCCCTCAATTTCAGAAAATTTTTATATTTTATAAAGGCAGAATCTGCTATAATGCTACATGATGTTAAAAATTATACCAGATAATCGTGAAAAAAGCAAAGAAAGCTGAAATACGGCGAAAGACGCCGGAGCAGCCGGCCGGATTTTTTTGACTGGCGCTGAACATATATGGGATGTCGGCTTGAACGGGGCGACGCCCGGAATCTGTGAGAGAAAGAGGCGGAGATGAAAGAGATTGACAGCAGCGGCTTTGTGGTATTTGAAAACGTAAAAAAGATCTACCGCACCGGGGAGGTTGAGATCGAGGCCCTGCACGATGTGAATTTTCAGATCGGGCAGGGGGAATTCTGCGTGATCGTAGGGGCTTCCGGGGCGGGGAAAACTACGATCCTGAATATCCTGGGCGGGATGGATACTCTTTCGGAGGGCAGGGTCCTCCTGGACGGAAAGGAGATCTCCGCTTTCGGAAAGCGGCAGCTTACCGCGTACCGGCGGTATGACGTGGGGTTCGTGTTCCAGTTCTACAACCTGGTCCAGAACCTGACCGCGCTGGAAAATGTGGAGCTGGCGGCCCAGATCTGCCGGGATCCGCTGGACGCGGCGGAGGTGCTGGAGGCGGTGGGGCTCGGGGAGAGAAAGCAGAATTTCCCGGCCCAGTTATCCGGGGGCGAACAGCAGAGGGTCGCCATCGCCAGGGCCCTGGCGAAGAATCCAAAGCTCCTTCTCTGTGACGAGCCCACGGGTGCTCTGGACTACCGCACCGGAAAGGCGGTGCTGGGGCTTTTGCAGAACACCTGCCGGGAGACGGGGAAAACGGTGGTGGTGATCACCCATAACTCCGCCCTCTGCGCCATGGCCGACCGGGTGATCACCGTAAAGAGCGGCACGGTGGTGGATATGCGGACGAATGAGAACCCCCGGGATGTGGAGGAGATCGAGTGGTAGGACGGCTCTGGGGGGCGTCGTGAGGAATCGTTTCTGAAAGCTTATATTTATGCAGATAATTTATGTGAAACTTAGAACTGAGGATGAAGTGAGATGAAGCGTTCTATGATCCGTAGATCCACCTATCGGGAGATCCGGGGGAGCCTGGGGAGGTTCCTGGCGATCCTTGCCATTGTGGCCCTTGGCGTGGGGCTTTTTGCCGGGCTGAAGATCACGAAGGCGGACTTTTTAAAATCCATGAGCAGGTATTTTCAGGAGACTTCCTTTTACGACTATCGGATCCTGGGCGGGCTGGGCTTTTCGGAGGAACAGGTGAAGTATTTTGCTTCTTTGGACGGTGTGGAAGCAGCGGAGGGAGCCCTGTACGCGGATATGCTGTTCGATGAAGAGGGAGCCTCGGGGCGGGTGGGACGTTTCCACAGCATCACGGAGGATGTGAACCGTGTGGTCCTGACCGCAGGGCGTATGCCGGAGAAGGCGGGGGAGTGCCTGGCGGATTCCAAGATGTTTTCCGAGAGCGCCATCGGGACGTCCATCACCTTCAGCCCGGATAACGATTCCGACAGTCTTGATCAGTTTCAGGAGGACACCTATGAGATCGTGGGGCTGGCAAAGTCCCCCCTTTATATCCAGTACGAACGGGGAAATACCTCCCTTGGCGACGGCACCATAGACGCGTTCTTCTATCTGCCGAAGGAGAGCTTTTCCGCGGATTATGTTACAGAGATCTATGTCCGGTTCCGGGAGGATTTTGACCTCTATTCCGACGAGTATGCGGATTTTATGGACGGGAAGGAGCCTCTTTTTGAGGACGCCGTGCAGGAGGCCTGCCGGATGCGGTTCGAGGAGCTTCCCGGGCTGATCGCGGACGCGGAGGAAACGCTTGCCCGGGAAAAGGAAGATGCCTGGAAGGAACTGGAGGAGGCGAGAGAGGAACTGGAGGACGCCAAAGCCGAACTGGATCAGGCGGACGAGACGATCCGGGACGGCAGGCGGCAGCTTTCGGAGGGCCGGGAGGAGACGGCCCAGGCGGAGCGGGACCTTTCGGAGGCGAAGGAGACCGTGGCCGAAAAAAAAGCCCAGCTGGAGCAGGGGATCCTGGATCTGGAGGCGGGACAGAAAGAGATCGAAGAGAATGAAAAGACCCTCTCGGAAAAGGAGGCGGAGTTGGAGCAGGGCAAGAGCCTTCTCTCCGCCTCGGAGATGACCCTGCAGCTGGGAGAGATGCAGCAGAAACTCACGATGGAGGGGCTGATCTCCGAGCAGAAATCCATCGACTCCGCTCAGGCGGAGCTGGACCGCAGGAGCGCTTCCGCGGACGCCCTGGAGGCAGCTGCGGAGCAGCTTGGCCTGGGGGACGCCTACGCGGAGCGCATCGCAAAGGAAAGGGAGGAAATCGCCGGGGAGCAGGCTAAGCTGGATCTTCAGCTGACGGATCTGCACAACCGCTATCTGGAGGCCTTAAAGACGGGGGATCAGATCCAGTCGGGAAGAGCGGAGCTGGAGAAGAGTCGGAAGGAGGTCCAGGAAGGGGAAACGGCCCTGCAGGAGGGAAAGGAGAAACTCCTTCAGGGCAAGGAAGAACTGCTTGCTGCAAAGAGGGAGATCGAGGACGGCAGGACGGCCATCCGGGAGGCAGAGCAGGAGATCCGGCAGGGTGAAAAAGATCTGGAAGAGGGGAAAAAGACCCTGGAGGAAAAAGAGGCGGAGCTGGAGGACGGCGTCCGGGAATATCAGGAGGGTCTCGAGGCATATCAGGAGGGCCTTGCGGAGTACAACGACGGACTGAGGGAATACCAGGAGAAGATCGCCGATGCGGAAGAGGCGATCCAAAAACAAAAGGACCAGCTGGAAGAGGGAACGGTGCCGGAGGGGTATCTTCTGGGGAGAAACACGAACATCGGCTATGTGTGTTTTGAGAACGACTCCGCTATCGTGGACGGCATCGCCAATGTCTTCCCGGTCTTTTTCTTCCTGGTGGCGGCCCTGGTCTGCATCACCACCATGAACCGCATGGTGGAGGAACAGCGGACCCAGATCGGCGTCCTGAAAGCGCTGGGGTATTCGGACGGCGCTATCATGTCAAAGTATATCTTTTATTCCGGCCTGGCGGCGGTGAGCGGCTGCGCGGTCGGCTATGCCGGGGGCACCCACCTCTTTCCGTTTATCATCTGGACGGTGTACGGGATCATGTATCAGGCAGGGCCCATCGCCTTTGTGTTCAGCCCGGGATTGGCTCTTTTGTCCCTGGCGGTATCCCTGCTCTGCAGCGTCGGCGCGACCTACCTCTCCTGCGGGAAAGAGCTGGGCGGCTGGGCAGCGGAGCTGATGCGGCCCAAGGCTCCGAAGGCGGGGAAAAGGGTGTTTCTGGAATATGTCCCCTTTGTGTGGAAGCGGCTGAGTTTTTTGAGGAAAGTGGCGGTGCGCAATATCATGCGCTACAAAAAGAGGCTCTTTATGATGGTCCTGGGGATCGGGGGCTGTACGGGCCTTCTCCTGACCGGTTTCGGGATCAAGGATTCCATCGCCGACGTGGGCGGGATGCAGTATGGGGAGATCCACCGCTATGACATCAGCGTTCTGCTTCAGGATGAGGTTAACGCCGCGTTTCAGGAAAAGCTGGAGTCCCTGTCGGAAAAGGGGCTGAAGGATTTTCTCGCCCTGCAGGAGAGCACCCAGGACCTTTCGGACGGCGAAAAGCAGAAGTCGGTGACGGCGGTGGTCCTGCCGGAAGGGATCTCCGATGAGGAGTTGAGAAGCTTTATAGACCTGCACACCCCGGAGGGAGAGCCTATCGCGCCGCCCGGACCGGGGGAAGCGGTGCTCACGGATAAGATGGCGGAGGAATTCGGCGTTTCGGAGGGAGATACGATTCTGCTTCTGGACAGCGACAGGAGGGAGATGCGGCTCACAGTCTCCGGCATCGCCAGGAATTATATCTACAATTACGTTTATCTGGGACAGGGAACCTGGGAGAAAGAAAGAGGGGAGAAATTTTCCCCCAAGACCGTCTATCTGAACCTGAAAGAGGGCTTTGAGCCCAGCGGGCTCTCCGCCGCCGTCATGGACCTGGAGGGCGTCGCAAGCCTGTCGGTTACCCGGGATATGCTGGAGCGCTTTGACAGGATGATGTCCAGTCTGAATCTGATCGTGGTGGTGGTGATCTTCTGCGCCGCGGGACTGGCCTTTATCGTCCTGTATAACCTGACAAACATCAATATCACGGAGAGGATCCGGGAGATCGCGACCATAAAAGTCCTGGGCTTTTTCTCCGGGGAGACGGCCCTCTACGTCTTCCGGGAGAACATGGTGCTGACCTTCCTGGGGGCGCTGGCCGGCCTGGGGATGGGAAAATGGCTCCACGCCTTCGTCATGCGGGAAATCAATGTGGATATGGTGTCCTTTGACGTGCGGATCCTGCCCGTGAGTTACCTCTACAGCGTATTGCTGACCTTTGTCTTCGCCCTGGGGGTCAACCTTTTGATGAACCGGAAACTGGAGAACATCAGCATGACGGAGAGTTTAAAGAGTGTGGATTAGGCGTTCTCTCAGCCGCCGGCCGGACGGAAGGCCCCGTGCAAGCACGGCCTTCCGTCCGGCTCGGCGGCTGGCTGAATTGTTAAGTATGTTACCGACTGGTTACGAATATTACGAAAATATGTCTAAATTGACTGAATTCTTTAGGAAATCTTAAGAGACAAACGGGAAAAAGTGTGGTATACTGTATTCGTTTGAAAATGAGGCGGCGGAAAGAGTTTTCAGAAGTTCTGAGTCAGAAAGAAAGCTGCGGCCGGCTGCCGGAGAAAGGATCAGGAGAAGAGGGTTCTGGCTGCTGCGGTTCCGGGCGGGAAGCGCGGCGGAAGGAGGAAATTTTTATGAAAAAGAAAACAAGAAAATTTGGGAAGTGCGCGGCGGTACTTCTTTCTGCGGCGCTTCTGCTCACATCGGCCTGCGGAAAGACTGATGAGAAGGGCGGCGGCACTCCCGGCAAGGGAGAAAGTGTGGCGGAGGAGCTTGTGCCCGAGTATGTTTATACGGCGGACTATATCCCGCTGGAGGAAGAGCAGAGTTATTACGATGCCCAGATCGTGGGAGGAAATCTCTACAATATCCGTTATTCAAATGATGGGACATCTGACAGTACCTTCCTGGCGAAAAGCGCTATTCAGGAAGACGGTCTTGGAGAATCGGAGAATGTTGTTTCCCTTGAAGGAGGGAACAGTGTGGATCAGTATTATGTAGCGGACAATGGGGAGATTTTTATGGTGGTTTCCCACCGGCCTGAGTTTTATTACGAAACTTTCGAGGGGGACGGATCTGCAGACGGAGAGGATGCGCAGGATCCAGAGTCGGAAGACGGCGCTTCCGGAGACGATGTTTCGGGGGAAGGCGATATTTCCGAAGAGGGCGGGGAGGAATTCCTGCCGGAGGAAGGACAGTCCGGGGAATTTAATGATGAAGGCGAAGATACCGCAAAATATTTCCTGCGCAGATACAGCGCCGGCGGAGAATTGCTCTACGAGACGGATCTTGCGGATCTGGCAGAGGGACAGGACTATTTTTACGTCCGCAATTTAGCTGCGGATGGCCAGGGGAGGGCTTACCTCTGCCTGGAGGATGGGATCATGCTATATGATGAAAACGGCGCCCAGAAGGGAAAGGTCGAGTTTGGAAACGGCATTTCCTGGGTGGAAAGCATGGGTACAGGAAAAGACGGGAAGCTCTATGTCAGTTATTACAAGATCGGTGAAAATGGCGGCGGCTATGTCCTGAACGAACTGGATTTTGAAAATAAAAAGTTTGGCGCGTCCTTCGAAAATTTTGGCAGCGGAAATAACGGCATATTCCGCAGTGGAAAGGACAAAGATTTTCTCGTCTATGACCAGGACGGCCTTTATGAGTACAGTCTTGCAGATCAGGCATCGGAGAAGATCCTGAGCTGGCTGGACTGTGATATTGACGGTTCGAACGTGGGGACTGCCGCTGTTGACCCGAATGGGAAGATCATCGTGCTGACCCGGGACTGGTCGGATGACAACCGGCAGGAGATCGCTCTGCTTCACAAGGTGAAGTCCGAGGAAGTGGCCCAGAGAGAGACTATCGTCCTGGGGATGCTGGGCAGTGATTCCTCGACTAACTCGCGAGTGGTTGAGTTTAATAAGTCCAGTGACAAGTACCGCATCATCGTAAAGACTTATATGGATTCCAACAGTTGGAGCGAGACCACTTATCAGGACGCCATCACGAACTTTACCAACGATCTGACGTCCGATAACGGGCCGGATATTCTGGATATCTCGTCCCTGAACCTGGATCTGGCGAATTATGTGAGAAAGGGAGTTGTCGAGGATCTGACTCCTTATCTGGATAACAGCACTGTCCTTGACCGCTCGGATTTCTTTGAGCGCATCCTGGAGGGAGCTACCTACGACGGCACGCTGGCCTTTATCCCCTCCACATTTACGCTGGCTACGCTGGCGGCGAAAGCTTCAGAGGTGGGGGATCAGCCCGGCTGGACCCTGACGGATCTGATCGCTTATTCTGAAGCCCATCCGGACGCGGAACTGATGGAGTACGCCAACCGGGAATCCATCCTGCGGATGATGCTGATGCTGAACCAAAATGAATATCTGGATCTCTCCACCGGAGAGTGCCGGTTCAACTCGCCGGAGTTTAAGGAACTTCTCACCTTTGCAAACTCATTTTCGGAGGATTTTGATTTTAATGACAATAGGCCGACGCCCATGAAGATTGCGGACGGTTCCCTGCTTCTGGCGGACGCTTCCATCTATGATTTCCAGGAGGTACAGGTCGTTCAGGCTTATTTTGACGGGGACGTGACCTTTATCGGCTATCCCACGAAAGGGGACAGCAACGGGTGTCTTCTTCACCCGGGAAACGGCTATGTGATCAATGCCAAATCCGGACACAAGGACGGCGCATGGGCTTTCCTGGAGTCGATTCTGGCAAGAGATATCACGGAAGACTGGAACAGCTTCGGATTCCCCTCCCGGAAATCTCTGTATGAAAAGCTGAAGGAGAGGGCTACGAAGGTAGAATATGTTCTGGATGAAAACGGCGACCCGCTTCTGGACGAGAACGGCGATCCCATAGAGATGGGCAGCGGCGGAGGCATGACCTGGGGCGGCGACGACGGCGAGCAGTGGTCCTACACGTACCACACAACCACCCCGGAGGAAGCGGCCGTTGTGGAGGAACTGCTTCAGAACGCGACGTTCTTCAGTTACAGTTTTGACGATGAGCTGATGACGATCATCTCCGAGGGCGCCGACGCCTACTTTAAGGGCGATAAATCCGTTGACGAAGCCGTGGAAGTGATCCAGAACCGCGCGAGCCTGTATGTGAAGGAAAACATGTAGCCCCAGTTCAGCCAGCCGCCGAGCCAGACGGAAGGCCGTGCTTGCACGGGGCCTTCCGTCTGGCCGGCGGCTGAGGGAACGCCTTTTCATGAGCAAAGGGAGCTGCGAAGCAGCGGAAAGCGCCGCAGGCGCGGCTTTGCGAATGAAAAAGCGTTGCTGAACTGGCAAGAAAAGGGACGGAAGGCCGTGCTTGCACGGGGCCTTCCGTCTGGCCGGCGGCTGAGGGAACGCCTTTTCATGAGCAAAGGGAGCTGCGAAGCAGCGGAAAGCGCGTCAGCGCGGCTTTGCGAATGAAAAAGCGTTGCTGAACTGGCAAGAAAAGGGACGGAACGCCTTTTCATGAGCAAAGGGAGCTGCGAAGCAGCGGAAAGCGCGTCAGCGCGGCTTTGCGATATTATCTACCAAATTTATTGTCTGAGGGAACGAGGTTTTTGTTTTGGATAAGAAAGTAAAACTGTCAAAGGCGAAAACAGAATCGGAACAGCCTGTCAAGGCAAAGGTGAAGGTCAAACAGAACACGAAGCGGCTCCGCAAGCTGAAATTCAGCTCCGGGCTCTTTATCGCCCCGGGATTTATCGGGGTTCTGACCTTTTTCCTCCTGCCCTTTTTGGTGATCATCTATTACTCCATGGTGGATAACCCCATCAATGCGGAGTTTGTGGGACTGCAGAATTTCGCAAGCGTGGCGGGAAACGCGGCCTTTCGGACGGCGGTGAAAAACACGGTGGTATTCTCGGCCCTGGCGGTGCCGCTGGCGGTTGTGCTCAGCCTGCTGCTGGCCATCGTGCTGGAGTCCAAGATCCCCTTTAGGAGCCAGTTCAGGACATTTTTCCTGAGTCCCATGATGGTGCCGGTTGCCTCTATTGTGTTGATCTGGCAGGTGCTCTTTCATCTGAATGGCGCAGTGAACGAGGTCTTGATGAGATTCGGGATTGACCGGATTGACTGGATGAACTCCGGATATTCCGTGATCGTCACGGTGATCCTCTTTCTCTGGAAGAACCTGGGCTACAACATGATCCTGTTCATGGCTGCGCTGTCCAGTATCCCGAAGGATATCCTGGAAGTGGCGAGGATGGAGAGCGCAAAACCGATACAGACCTTCTTTTACATAAAGATAAGGTATCTCTCTTCGACAATTTTGTTTGTGACGATCATGTCCCTGATCAACTCCTTTAAGATCTTCCGGGAGATTTACCTTTTGACCACGGACTATCCTTATGACTCGGTCTACATGCTGCAGCATTACATGAACAACAAATTTAAGAAGCTGGATTATCAGGCCTTAAGCGCGGGTGCGATCATGATGTCCCTTGTGATGATCGTGATCATTGGCCTTCTCTTCATTGTGGAGGACCACTTCGGAAAGGATGTGGAGGGTTGATGAAAAAACGCGAAAAAAACACGAAAGAGTGGGAATACGAACAGCTCACGGATCCCATGGAAGGGAAGGCGCCCTCTCGGGAAAAAACGGATGCGGCCGCTTCTTTGGAGACGGAGAGCCTGGAAGAAATCCTGCTGGCCCGGGAACAGCGGAGCCGGAAGAAACAGAATGCGGACAGGAAACTTAAAAATTTAACCCCGGAGCAGCTCCGAAAACTGGATAAGAGGGCCGCCAAGAGGCGCAGAATCTGGGAAGTGTTTAAGATCTCCCTTGCCACGGCGGTGGCGGCGTGCTTTGCAATCCTCTTCCTGATGCCCATAGTCCTTACCATAACCAACTCCTTTATGTCCGCCTCGGAGATTGCCTCAAACTATGGCACGGTTTTCCAGACCAACGCCAACGGGGGAAAGGTGTATATCTCCGAAAAGGTGAACCTGAAATTTATACCGGATATGGTTTCCTTCAGCCAGTACGCAACAGTGCTCTTCAAGAGCCCGGAATATCTGCTGAAGTTCTGGAACTCCGTGATTCTGGTAGGCCCCATCGTTCTGTTCCAGCTTGTGCTGGCGACCCTGGCCTCCTACGGATTTGCCAGGTACAGCGGGAAGATCCGGTCGATCATCTTTTTCACATATGTGATATTGATGCTGATGCCCTATCAGGTGACGCTGGTTCCCAACTACCTTGTGAGCGACTGGCTGAACATCCTGGACACATACTGGGCCATCTGGCTCCCGGGAATCTTTTCTCCCTTTGCAGTGTTCCTGCTGACAAAGTTCATGAAGAGAATCCCATCCTCCATGATCGAGGCCGCCCAGATCGACGGCGCGGGGGAGTGGCAGATCTATCGCAGAATCTGCCTGCCGCTGTGCAAGGGTGCTGTCTGCTCGGCGGCGATCCTGGTGTTTATCGATTACTGGAACATGGTGGAGCAGCCTTTGATCCTCCTGTCGGACAGTGAGACCCATCCTCTTTCGGTGTTCCTGAGCAAGATCAACAGCGGAGAGGTGGGACTGGCGTTCGCCGTAGCTACGATCTACATGGTGCCGACCCTTCTGATCTTCCTCTATGGGGAGGAATATCTGGTGGAGGGCATCACCTACCAGGGCGGCGTCAAGGGATAGCGCGTACGAACCGGCGCGCAGCCTGGACCGGCACACAGCCCGGAGCACCCCTGCGGAGGGGGACAGTTCTTTTGCTCCGTGAAAGAACGCTCAGCAGTACCGGATTTCGGGAAAGATCGGTTAGTACTTTGTGATAAGAAAGTTAAAATATGGAAATATAAGAATTATGAGGTGAAAGGTTATGAACGAGAAAAGCAGTAAGAGAAGAGAGTGGATCAAAACGGCGGCCATCATTTTCCTGTCCATCATGCTGGTTTTGACATTCTTCTCCCAGACCATCCTGAACCACTCCCTGCCGGAAGTGGCGACGAATTACGTCCAGAGCGGTACGATCACTACAAAGATCAGGGGCTCCGGCGTCGTGGAGAGCGGGGATCCCTATACCATCGAGGTGCCGGGGGTCTACGTCGGCAGAAAAGTCTCCAGCATTAAGGTGAAGGTTGGGGACAAGGTGGAGAAGGGCGACGTGCTGCTTTATCTTCTGGAAGGCGACGGCGCGGAGCTGGAGGCGGCTAAGGAAGAGTTGAAAGCGGACCAGAAAGTCTTGGAGAGCGCTCAGGACGCCTACGACACTTTTATTTTGAGCGAGAACATCACGAGTACGGATATCAATTCCGCCAACGCCAATATGTCTACCGATTCCCTGCGAAAGACGCTTTCGGACTTGCAGACAGCCTTGAACCAGGCAAAGGACAAGGCGGTTCCCATTCAGACGTCGGTGGATCAGTTGAACCAGGCGATCAATGACTGTAATGCACAGATTGCGTATGAGCAGGCCCTGAACGACGGCGCAGTGAAGCGTGTGGAGACAGCGGACATTGCGTATGATCAGGCAGCCGCCGCCCGGCAGACCGCCGCTGACAATCTGACCGCGGCGGAAGGACAGCTGGCCTCTGCCCAGCAGGCGCTTTCAGATGCCGGAACCGCTCTGGATACGGCTAAACAGGAGCAGGCAGATCTGGAGATAGGTATTGCCGACGGAACAGTGCCGCAGGAGGAAGCGGAAAGCAGGAGAGACGCAGCGGCCGTCAAAGTTTCGGATGCAGAGAAGGTCAAACAGGCGGCAGAACAGAAGGTGGCGGACGCGCAAAAGGTCCGGGACGAAAGAAACACTGCCCTCTCTAATGCTAATACTGCTTTGCAGCAGGCGGCAAATGAGAAAGCCGCAGCTGAGCAGGCGAAAGATCAGAGAGATGCCAATCCCGTCATCAACAACTTAAACAATCAGATCGCGAATTATGAACTTTCTCGGTACGGTTATCAGAAGGAACTGGATGCGATCACGGGCGAGGACGGAGAGATCGCGCAGATCCAGGAACAGATCAACAGCCTGGTGGGGAGCGGTGGAGTAATTAAGCAGCTGCAGGATCTGCAGGACGCCATCGACGACGCCAGGGAGGCCCTTGCGGAGCAGCAGAAGAAGGTGGACGATCTCCAGGCAGAGGTGGGTGGAAGCGCCATCACCGCCGATATCAGCGGAACGGTGACCGAAATCAACGTTGCCAGCGGCAAGACCATTCAGGGCCAGGATGTCATGGTTCTTCAGCCGGAGGGGCAGGGGTATTTCATGACCTTCTCCGTGACCAACGACCAGGCAAAGACGCTTTCCGTAGGCGATCAGGCAAGCCTGGTGAACTCCTGGTACTACAACGATCTGGAAATCGTGCTGAAGAGTATTAAACCTGACCAGACTGATCCGGGCAGAAAGAAGATGCTCACCTTCTCAGTGAACGGGGATGCTACCGTGGGACAGAACATCAGCGTGTCCGTGGGACAGAAGAGCCAGAACTATGACCTCATCGTTCCCAACAGCGCCATCAAGGAGGACAACAACGGCAAGTTTATTCTGATCGTGGAGTCCAAGAGCAGCCCGGTGGGCAACCGTTACATTGCCACCAGGGTGGACGTACAGGTTCTTGCCAGCGACGACACGCAGTCCGCGATCTCCGGCGCCATCAGCGGCTGGGAGTATGTGATCACCACTTCCTCAAAGCCCATTAATCCGGGGGATCAGGTGAGAATGACCGACAATTAAAGCGGGAGCAGGAGCAGTGAAGAAACCGAAATTATCAAAAAAGAATTTCATATGGCTTTTGTGCTGCGGCGGTTTCTGCCTTGCGGCGCTGGCCCTGTTCCTCTGGCGGGGCATCCTCGTCGGAAAACAGGAGAGCCAGCAGATGGCGGAGCGCTGGAGCAGTGACGGCGGCGTGGCCCAGATCAGCTGCTTTTTCTCGGAAAACGCCGGAATGACGGAGGATCGGATCATCAGCTTTGAGCACACTCTGGACAGCGTGCTGAAGGAGGCTTCGATCCAGACGGAGTCGGAGAACGAAGGGGCGAGGCTCTGGGTGGACGCTTACAGTGCGCCGGGAATGCTCACTGTCTCCAACCAGCGGGCTGCCCTCACGGTGAACGCCCTGGGCGTGGGAGGGGATTTCTTTCTCTTTCATCCCCAGAAGCTTCTCTACGGCGGCTATTTTTCCGGGAGCGACCTAAACCAGGACGGCATCATCATCGACGAGGAAATTGCATGGCAGCTCTTCGGTGCAAATGACATTGTAGGACAGATCATCTCTGTCGGCGGCACGCCCCATATCATTGTGGGCGTCATTGAAAGGCCCCAGGGAAAGATGGAGGAGGGGGCCGGTCTGGACGAGCCCATCGCTTACGTCTCTTTTTCGACTCTTGCGGCACAGGGGCAGGTTACGGACGTGAACCACTACGAGATCGTGATGCCGAATCCCATCAAAGACTTTGCCATGCAGAAGGTAAAGGAAAATCTGTATGCGGACGAGAATGAGACGGAATTTATAGAGAACACGGATCGGTACTCTTTCGCGGCAAGCTTTCATGTGCTGGGACAGTTCGGCTACCGCTCCATGAACGGCAAGGCCATCGTCTATCCCTATTGGGAAAACCTGGCCCGTGGATACGAGGATATCATAGCGCTGATCACGCTTATCATAACGGTATGCCTGGCGGTTCCCGGGGTCACGGCCGTGGTGTGGCTGATCTTCTGGTGGAAGCATAAGTCCTGGACGTTTAAGTCCCTGTGGGCAAAGCTTTCTGACCGGATCCGGAGCCTTCGGGAAAAGGGATATGCGAAAAAGGCCCAGAAACAAAAGTCCCAAAAACAAAAGTCACAAAAGCAAAAAGTCCAAAAGCAAAAATTTCTGACGAAAAAAGCCCGGAAGGATGAAAGCGGCAGCGGTCCGGCCCTTGCCGAGGCGCATGAAACAGAGATTGACTTAGACGAAACAGAAAGGAACTGAGCCGGTTTTGACCGCTTTAAATCAAAGGTAAAGGAGCGGTTTGAAAAGCCGAAAGGCAAAATAGAGGAGGAAGATTATGAAAAAGTGGAACTGGAGGAAGGGCGTATCCCTGGGACTTGTCCTGGCGATGACCCTGGGCATGGCTGCCTGCGGCGGAGGCGGCGACAAAAAAGAAAAGAACGAAAAGGTCAACGCGGAACTGGCGAAGCAGAACGTCTACCGCTATCAGGAGGTGGAACTGGGAGAGTATGATTCCAGTAACGGCTATCGGGACATTCTTTCCTCCGCTATTTCCGGAGACAAGGTGTATCTCCTTTTCCGGGAGGACGGATACGATCCCGAGACCTATGAGAACTACACGAAGCTGACGCTCTATGAGATGAACAAGGACGGGAGCGATGTAAAGACCATCGAACTGCAGCGGCCGGAGGCTCCTGCAGAAGATGAGAACGCCGGGGAGGATCAGAGCGGCGCCTCCCAGCCCGGAGAGCAGGAGGACGGATCCCAGTCCGGGGATGACGCGGGCATCCAGCCTTTGACCGAGCAGCCCGAGCAGGAGGACGGATCCCAGTCCGGAGATGACGCGGGCGCCCAGATCCGGCCTAGGACCGAGAATAACGCGGACGGCGCAGAGGAAAATGACACTTCGGACGACGGTTCAGAGACGGACGGAGCGGAAGACGGTGCGGCCGTGGATCTTTCGATGCCTGAAGTGGAAGAGCCGGTTATCGATGAGGAATTCCCGGGCACTGGGAATGAAAGCTATGAATATCAATATGATTATTACGGCTACAGCGCTGTCTCCGATGATCGGATCTACGCGTACCGGGAGCATGTCAAGGAAGGAAACGACGAAAACGGCAATTATACTTCCGAGAACACGGAGTTTATCGACTGCTGGGACCTTCAGGGAAAACTGCTCTTTTCCACACAGATGGATATGTCGAAGTACCAGAATGATGATACCTGGACTTATGTGAGCCGGATCCTCAGCCTCGAGGACGGCAAGGCGGCGATCTTAATGCAGGGGGACCAGCAGGGGCTCATCACCGTATCTGAGGATGGAACCCTGTCCGATCTCAAAAAGCAGGGCTCCGGAGATACTTCCAGGGACATCTTCTCGAATCAGGCCGGCTCTGCGGTCCGCAGCGACGGAACCATGATCGTCAGCTATTATGACACGGATTACGAGAACCAGTATGTCACCACATATGATCCCATGACGGGGGTCTGCGGAGAGGAATTTAAGGTGCCCGATCTCGCCAGATACAACGGTATGTATACTTTCAGCTCCGGCCTCGGAAAGGATGTGATCTTTTCCGCCAACGACGGACTTTACGGCTTCAACCTGGGGGACACGGAGACGGTGAAGCTCATGGACTATGTCAACTCCGACCTGCCGGTGTACGGCCTGGACGACATCCTGACGGTGGACGAGACCAGTTTCTTTGCCTCCTTCAACGATCCGGTGGATTATTCGGTAAAGTTCTGCCTGTTCAGCTATGTGAAGCCGGAGGACATTCCGGATAAGAAGGTACTGGTGCTTGCCGGGATCTATCTGGGATCCGACATCAAGCAGTACGTCATCAATTTCAACAAGGAAGACCAGGAATACCGCATCGTTACAAAAGATTACAGCATGTATAACACCAATGAGGATTACACGGCGGGGGCGACAAAGCTGAACAACGATATCATTGCGGGAGCCATCCCGGACATCCTCTGCCTGAGCGACGATATGCCTGTGGACAGCATGATCTCCCAGGGGCTCTTTGCCGACATCGACAAGCTGATCAAGGAGGACCCGGAGCTTGGCCAGATCGAGTTCATGGACAATGTCTTTGAGGCATACCGGGTGGACGGCGTGCTCTACCGGGTGATCCCGACTTTTGTGGTACAGACTTTCATCGGCAAGGAGAGCCTCCTGGGGGACCGCACCAGCATCACCATGGAGGAGCTGCAGCAGATCGCCCAGAACGCGGGCGAGAATGCAAGTCTCTTTGGGGCAATTTCCCGGGAGAGCTTTTTGTCAAGCGTTATGTCGGCCTGCGGCAGGGATTTCGTGAACGTGGACACCGGAAAATGCGCTTTTGACTCGGATCTCTTTGTGAGTCTCCTGGAGTATGCGAAGACCCTTCCCACGGAAGATGAGCTTTGGGGAGAGGGTTACGACGAAGATTTCTGGAATGAGTATTACGAGAACTACGATTCCCAGTACCGGGAGAACCGCACGCTGCTGATGGGCAACACGTTGAGCGATCTCACGCAGATGAAGTCCATTGTCAACGGGTATTTCGGTGAGGACGTGTCTTATGTCGGCTTCCCTACGGAGAGCGATATGGGCTCCTGCGTATCGGCCCAGCAGTCCTACGCGATCTCCAAAAAGTCCGCGAATATTGACGGCGCCTGGAAATTCCTGCGTTTCTTCCTCACGGAGGACTATCAGAAGAACGAGGATAACAAATACGGTTACCGCTGGGGACTTTCTGTTCACAAGAATCTTGTGAGGGAGAACGCCAATGCCGCGACCCAGAAGAGTTTCTACTACGATGGGAACGGCGAAAAGGTGGAGTACGACGATACGTTCTATATCAACGGTGAGGAGATCACGATCAATCCCCTGAGCCAGGCCCAGGCCGACGAGCTGTTTGATTTTGTCTGCAGCGTGACGAAACCGACGTACTACAGCCGCGATGTGAGCAACATCGTGGACGAGGAGGTTCAGGCCTTTTACAGCGGTCAGAAGACCGCGAAGGAGGCGGCCGAGATGATCCAGAACCGCGTACAGCTCTATGTGAACGAGAATAAATAAAGGCCCGGGAACCCGCGCGGGATGCGGCGGGAAAAAACCGGGATTACCCGGGAGGACCGCAGCGAAAGAGTGCTGCGGTCTTTTCGGGTATAGAGAAAAAGGCACCGGCAGGTTCGCGCGGATGCATTGACGGGAAAAATGTGAAAGGAATTTGGAAAGGCCGGACAGGAATCAGTGTGACCAAATGGACTGATTTCCTGAGTGGATAGGGGAGTGTATGAGTAAAGGCAGATGTATTATCATCGGAGCGGGGGACCTTACCGTGGGGCGTCTTGCCCGAAAAGAAGGGGATTTCCTGATCGCGGTGGACGGCGGATTGTCCTACTGCGGGATCCTGGAGGCAGAGCCGGATCTGCTCATCGGGGACTTTGACTCCGTCTCTGAGGAGGAGGCCCGGGCCGTGGAGACCCTGGAGCGGGATTTTCCGGAGAAAGTCATCCGGTTAAAGCCGGAGAAGAACGATACGGATATGCTCTTTGCGCTGAAGTGGGGGCTGGAACAGGGATTCCGGGAGTTCTTGATCTACGGGGGCACGGGCGGGCGACTGGAGCACACTTTCGCCAATATCCAGTGCCTCTTGTACCTGAAAAAGCAGGGCGCCGTTGGCTACCTCATGGACGGGAACGGGATGATCCTGATCTTAAAGGACGAGGCGGTGCGCTTCCAAGCGGATTTAGAAGGGTACCTGAGCCTGTTCAGCCTGGGGGAGCGGGCGGAAGGCGTAAACATCCGGGGCATGAAGTATCCCCTGGAGGACTATACGATGACCAACGACTTTCCCATCGGGATCAGCAACGAGTTCATCGGACAGGCGGCGGAGATCTCCGTAAAGAGCGGGGAGCTGGTGTGTATGGTCTCGTATTTTGCGTAAAAACGCTATTTACACTTTTTGGGGGTTATGGTACTATTAGAAATGTTAGGATCTGATAGCGACCCATTCAAAGAAATACTGGAACTGTTTTCCTATCTGCAGAAAGATGGCGTTCACACAGAGCTTGGAGGAATGAGTGCAGATAACCTTGGCTGTAATGGAGGTATGGTTATGTTGCTGAACAGTAAACAATCAATCAGTGAACTGATAAAAGATGGCAAAGTCATACTCTGTGGCGAAGGTGATATGATCAAGGCAAATGTTGACATAATCAGAGAGATAGTTCATATCGGTTTAGCCGTACATTCTGACATGGAAGCCGAGATGATGAAAGAAGGAAGTGTAAGGGGTGATTTGGTTGGTTTAAATGTCTTTGTTGACCAACTAGAGGCAGGTGAGATGATCACTAAAGACATGCTTGAGTTTTCATCAATGATCAATTATGACATAAATAGAATGCGTTTAAATGATCTCAGATCAGGATATTGGATGAATGACATCGAAACACAAAGTAAGGTCATAGAGGTACTTAACAAATGGTTAGTTCAATAACAAATTCATTGGAAGGTAAAAGTTACCTGGCGAGACTTTCTAATGCCTCTTTAGATGTAATAAGGGCATTGCGTTATCGTGGAACCAAGAGAGGTGAAAGTTTCAAAAAATGTGCTTTAGAGCAGCTTGACTGGAATGTAAAGATAAGTGAAAATGAAAGTGAAATTCGTGAATTTGAAGGCATCAAGGAAACTTTTTTAGATCTTTTATTACCGGAAATAAATAGAAAATACAGTGGTACGGAGGAACAATTCATTCATTACCTCAATACATTTGTACTTTTAGGAATTAGATAAAATATTCACGTATCGAGGAAAAGGGGTAAAAGGAGGAATTTTTGATGTGAAAAGGGTGATTTGTAAATGAAATAATCTTTTATCAGAAGTCAAGCTTCCATGAAAACCGGGTCCGACGTCTGCCGGAAAACCGGGCGATAAAAGAAAGTTCAAAAAAATAAAAGAAAGAGATGGGATGAAAAATGAGTAAGAAACCGACAGTTCTGATGATCCTGGATGGCTACGGCCTGAACGATAAGACCGAGGGCAACGCGGTAGCGCTGGCAAAGACCCCGGTGATGGACAGGCTGATGAAAGAGTATCCCTTTGTGAGAGGGAACGCCAGCGGCATGGCGGTGGGTCTCCCCGAGGGACAGATGGGCAACTCCGAGGTGGGGCATCTCAACATGGGCGCCGGGCGGATCGTGTACCAGGAGCTCACCAGGATCACGAAGGAGATCCAGGACGGCACCTTTTTTGAGAACGAAGCGCTGCTGAAGGCCGTGGAGAACTGCAAAAAGAACGACAGCGCCCTGCACTTCATGGGGCTTTTGTCCGACGGCGGCGTACACAGCCACAACACCCACCTGTACGGGCTTCTGGAGCTGGCGAAGAGAAACGGACTGGAGAAGGTCTACGTTCACTGCTTCCTGGACGGCCGGGACACTCCCCCCGCCAGCGGCAAGGGATACGCGGAGGAACTGCGGGATAAGATGCAGGAGATCGGCGTGGGAAAGATCGCCACGGTGATGGGACGCTATTACGCCATGGACCGGGACAACAATTACGACCGGATACAGCTCGCCTACGACGCCCTGACAAAGGGTGAGGGTCTTACCGCCGCCTGCGGGATCTGCGGCATCCAGCAGTCCTATGACAGGGATGAGACGGACGAGTTTGTAAAGCCCACCGTGGCCCAGGAGGACGGAAAGCCCGTGGCCACGATCCAGGACGGCGACAGCGTTGTGTTCTTCAACTTCCGTCCCGACCGGGCAAGGCAGATCACCAGGGCTTTCTGCGATGATGATTTTCAGGGATTTGACCGGGGACCCAGGAAGGATGTCACCTTCGTGTGCTTCTCCGACTATGATCCCACCATACCCAATAAATTAGTGGCCTTCCATAAGATCGCCGTGACCAACACCTTCGGGGAGTGGCTGGCGGCAAACGGCATGAAGCAGGCGCGTATCGCGGAGACGGAAAAATACGCCCACGTGACGTTCTTCTTTAACGGCGGCGTGGAGGAGCCCAACCCGGGGGAGGACCGCATCCTGGTGAAGTCCCCGAAGTACGTCCCCACCTATGACAAGAAGCCACGCATGAGCGCTTACACGGTCTGCGACAAGCTCAGCGAGGCCATCACGGCAAAGGATGAGAACGGTGAGCCGGTCTACGACGTGATCATCTGCAATTTCGCAAACCCCGACATGGTGGGACATACCGGTGTTCTGGAGGCCGCTGTGGAGGCTGTGGAGGTCATCGACAAGTGCGTTGGTGAAGTGGTGGAGTTCATCAAGGAGGTGGACGGCGCGCTGTTCATCTGCGCGGATCACGGCAACTGTGAGATGATGATCGACGAGGAGACCGGGGAGCCCTTCACCGCCCACACCACGAACCAGGTTCCCTTTATCCTGGTGAACTATGATCCCGCCTATACTTTGAGGGAGGGCGGCTGCCTGGCGGACATCGTTCCCACCCTGATCCAGATCATGGGGAAAGAGCAGCCCGCGGAGATGACGGGAAAGAGCCTTCTGGTAAGAAAGTAGGGAGAGAGATGGCAAAAGTAACGCTGGGATCCACCGGGATCACCGTAGAAAAAAATTCCTTCGGCGCGCTGCCGATCCAAAGGATTTCCAGGCAGGAGGCTGTGAAACTCCTGCGGAAAGCCTATGAGAACGGGATCACGTTTTTTGACACGGCGCGCTGGTACACGGACAGCGAGGAAAAGCTGGGAGAGGCCTTCGAGGGGATCCGGGAGGGGCTTTTTATCGCCACGAAGACCGGCGCTGCCACCGCGGAACAATTCTGGAAGGATTTGGAGACCTCCCTGCACAATCTGCGCACGGACTATATCGACATCTATCAGTTCCATAACCCCGCCTTCTGCCCGAAGCCCGGGGACGGCACGGGGCTTTATGAGGCCATGCTGGAGGCGAAGAGAAAGGGCTATATCCGGCACATCGGGATCACGAACCACCGTCTGAATGTGGCGATGGAGGCGGTGCAGAGCGGCTTGTATGAGACGCTGCAGTTTCCCTTCTGCTACCTGGCGACGGAGAAGGATCTGGAGCTGGTGAAGGCCTGTAAGGATGCGGACATGGGCTTTATCGCCATGAAGGCCTTGTCCGGCGGCCTGATCTCAAACTCGGCGGCGGCTTACGCTTACCTTGCCCAGTTTGAAAATGTGCTTCCCATCTGGGGGATCCAGAGGGAGAAGGAGCTGGATGAATTTTTGTCCTATATCGACAACCCGCCGGCGATGAACGAGGAGCTGAGCGCGGTGATTGAGAAGGACAGAAAAGAACTTCTGGGAGATTTCTGCCGGGGATGCGGCTACTGTATGCCCTGTCCGGTGGGGATCGAGATCAACAACGCCGCCCGGATGAGCCTGATGCTCCGCAGGGCGCCCTCCAAATCCTGGCTCACCCCGGAGTGGCAGGAGAAGATGAAGCTGATCGAGAAATGCCTGCACTGCGGAAAATGTAAGGGAAAATGCCCTTACGGGCTGGATACTCCTTCGCTCCTTGAGAAAAATTATCAGGATTACAAGGAGATCTTGGCTGGAAAAACGATCAGCTGACACCATATTTAAATATATTGTCGATGAAAATACCTGGAAAAGTTTTCTTTTTCAGGTATTTTTTTACGCGCTTGTCCATATAGTGTAATAGGGCGCATAGAAGATGTTTTGCCGGGGATATCCCTGCAAAACATTCTGATCAAACTGCGCAGAGCAGAAAAAGAGAGGATGGATGAAAGAGTATGGCTAGAGGACCGAGAAAGAGTATCGAGGAAAAGATTGAGGCAAAGATGGAGCTGATCTCCGCACTGGAGACCCGGCTGGAGTCCGAGAGACGCGAACTGGACGAGATGGTGCGGGAAAAAAGATTAAAGGAGCTGGAGACAGTCAGCGACCTGATGGATGAGTGCGGGTTGGAAGCCGGCGAGGTGGCCGACATTTTAAGGGAATACATGAGCGAGAGAGTGACGGCCTGACGGGAGAGGGGGGCCGAAAAATTTCTAAAAACGAATAAACAAAAAAGTTTCACCTTTTCACGGGTGAAACTTTTTTCGTTTAAGACCAGAATCCCGCGATGAGGCTTTTGATTATTGCTTCTCCCGCACGGCCCTCTGGGCGGTGGAGAGCATGAGCTTGATGCGGT
>CANQCF010000003.1 GCA_947589505.1 uncultured Acetatifactor sp.
AAATAAGGAATCCTCTTCCTTTTTGTAGTAGAATTAAGGTGTCAAATCAAAATCTACGCTAAACAATAAAGAAAGGGAACTCCTTATGTTCCATTCTACATCAATTACCTATCAAATGAAAAGGGGAATTTTATTTTTCAAATCACATCAATTGTAATAGAATCGAATATTTCAACCTGCAAGCGAAAATATTCGCCATTTTAGGTAAATACAAAATCACTGGTTCTTGATATAATTATAAAAACAAGAGAAAACTTATAAAACATCTCTTAATTTAGGGAGGTTTTAGAGATGAATAAAATATTTCTGCGTATTGCAGACCTGCGTAAAAAAGCAAAAGTAACACAGCAGGAACTGGCAGACATCATAGGTGTATCATTTCAAACGATCAGCAAGTGGGAAACCGGAGTTAATATGCCGGATATAACCATTCTTCCATTACTGGCAGATTATTTTAAGGTATCAACAGATCAGTTATTAGGTTTAAAACCACTTGACGGTGAGACATATATTCCTGAAAAAACAGCAACAAAAGAGTTTTGGAATCAAAAGCTGGAATACCTTTTAAGGACACGAAAAAGTTATTGGAACGATGACTATACGCGTTTTCTTATTTCACAGGTCTGGAAGATTGATAAACCAATTTCTATATTGGACTGCGGTTGTGGATATGGATTTTTAGGATTGTTGCTGCTTCCTTATCTGCCTGAGGGAAGCTCTTATACAGGAATTGATTTCGCAGAAGATTTGATCAAAAAGGGAAAAGCTCTTTTTGAAAGTCAAAAATTGGAGGCGGATTTTCTCTGTGAAAATGTTTTTAATTATTCAGCGGAAAACCAGTATGACTTTGTAGTATGTCAGGCTGTTCTTAGGCATTTGGATAATCCGTCAGCCTTTATACAGAAGATGATTCAGTTTGCAAAACCAGACGGATATGTCGTATGCATAGATGCAAACAGAGAATTTGAGTGCTGTGGACTTTATATTGACGGCATGGATTATCAGAAGCTATGCAGACATGAAGGGTTGGAAAAAAAGTGGCAGACTGAACTTGCAATGCAAGGGCGTGATTATGCGGTTGCCATCAGAACTGCACATATGATGCAAAAGCTGGGACTTGTCGATGTTGATGTAAGAATGAACGATAAAGTAGAGTTTATAACTACGCAATATGCAGATTATGAAGAAACCAAAAATGGTTTTCTCGCATATAACGATTGGACCTCCGGCATTCATGATGAACAAAAGGAAAGGCTGATCCTCCATTTGTTGACCCATGGTTTATCCCGCAAAGAAGCCGAAGATTATTGCAGTCGAAATATTGAAATTGCGGATTTCTTTGCAGATAATCCGACTGCGGGATATACGTTTGTGAAAGGAAACATGATTTCTTATGGAAAGAAGATTGGAAAAAGGATCGGGGAAAAAGCAAATACTCCTGCTTGATATGTATGGTGTAATCATAAAGGAAAGTAAAGGATATTTTATTCCATACACATTTGAGCATTTTGACAAAAAGGAATATGACAGACTTACAAGAGCATTCCGTGAGGAATGTTTATTTACAAAAGCTGGAAACGGAGAACTAAGTTCTGATGAATTTCTTTCCCTGTTAGGATATCCGAATCCGGCGGAAACAATGCAGGATTATCTGACAAATTTTTTGACATTGGATCAGGAGTTCCTATGGTTTGCTGAACGCAATTACAGGCAGTATGATTTTGTCCTGCTTTCAAATGATGTAAAAGAATGGAGCAAATATTTATTTGAATTATATGGACTTCAAAAATATTTTAAGGAAAGCATTATCAGCGGAGAAGTCGGTATGCGCAAGCCTGAAAACCGGATTTTTGCCTATGCAATCAAACATATGCAATGCGAACCACATGAGTGTATCTTTGTTGATAACAGCGTGAAAAACCTAAATGCGGCACAAGAAGCAGGAATCAATACAGTTTTGTTCAACAGGGATAATGCGGTTTATTCTGGCAATATTGTGAGTAATTTTCATGAACTGGACAGCCTGTTAAAAAATGTATTTTTGAATACCTAATATCAATTGTTTAAGAAAAATAATACGGATATTTTGCCAGTTCTTTCAAACATTTTTCATATAAATGAGGTTCGCCAAATTCAAGCCCTGCCAAACTTTCTACAGCCGGGTGAATACTTTGTACCTCATCAAATCGACTCCAAAATCTATCAGCAGAATCATAATTATATCCGTAATCATTTATGTTCAGATCTACATGTTCCGTAAAACAAATAGTCGTTATGCCTTTCTTTTTTGCTTCTAAAATATAATCCTCCATTTTCGTTTCCGAATCACAGGAAAATTCTGTATGTATATGCATACCCCTCACAGTTACTTACCTCTACAAAATACAATTTTTCAACTGACCGATTTGCTTTACTATTACAAAATAAAATCTTCTGATTTGAAATTACTATAATATCTTCCTCTGACTACTGTAAATTTTAAAACACAATAATCTGGATCAATCACTCCCTCTTTATAATACATAGTGTCACCCTTCCGCCATATTCTTTCTTTTGCTTCAGCAGTTTCTAATACCTCCATCGTTCCAATCAGGCTGACACCTCTGAAAAACCGTTTGTCAATGAAATAAACGCTTGCTTTAGGATTTTTCTTAAAGCAGCTTACTTTTTGTGAGGAAGTATTCGTAGAAAACCATATTGTCTTAATTCCCTCTCTTTCTCTTGGCTTCAACATCGCCTTTGTAATAGGATAACCGCCATCATCTACATAAGCGATGAAACTTGTACTTGATTTATCAATCATTTTTCCAATAGTTTTCTCTGCATCTCTCATAATTCAAGTCTCCGTTTTTCATTTAGATACTGCTCTGTCCATGATGCCCTGAATTGATTTCTATATGATACCATGGATATTATCATCTTTGTCAAAAGCACCATAATATTTTTCAATTATTTTATTGTATCCCTCATCATCAAATGACAGTATCTGCTTCAGCAGAATTTCATTTCCCTCCGTCCGTTCTAAATCTAATCCATGCTGTAACATCATCTCTAAGATGATATTATTATTTTCATTTATACTGCCCAATGCGCTCAATACGGGAGAAAAACCACGTTTATCCGTAATATTAGCATCTGCACCTAACTCTAACAGAATGGAAATCGCTTCCACAGAGTGTACCTGACACGCCACATGAAGATAGGACGTCCCCTGAGAATCTTGAAAATCAGGATCTGAAACATTTCTTAAATCTCTTAAAACATCTTCTTTTTCTTCTAAACCTATATTAATATGGGCTATTCGGTAAAACATTTCATCTCTGTTGAATCTGTCTTTCATATTTCCACCCCTCTTAATCGTTTTGCCGCTTCGGCTGCCTTTTTTAAATGAGTTTGGATTTTTTCTGCATCCTCCAAAATTGCTTTTTCTTTATCTGATCCAACCATCAGCGCGTGATGCAGGGCAGCTCTATAGAGCCAAAGATCAAATTTTTTATGATTCATGTGTAAACGGCAGCGCATGGAGGCAACTACGGATTTATCAAGTGTCTTCGTCACCATTTCAATATTTTCCATATCTTTCAAATCCATGTATTGAAATCCGAATGGGCGAAAGACCATAATGCCGATCAGATATCCATTCGTACAATCAATAAAATACGATTCCGGAAGAAAAAAATCGGAGCGGAATCCGATCCCGCATATATTTTTTTCATCAACTAACCTTAATAATCTTTTTTGAAAAGAATTGGGATATATGTAATACAACCAATATGTCAAGCCAAACCATGCCGGCAGCGTTGCAAATCTTATAGCTGACGGGATTCCCCATTTTACACCTGCTTCCGTACCCATCGCACACAACATGGCAGTTATCAGCAGATATCCAATTATGAAGATTAAACTCACTTTCTTCATTCCCGCGTTCCTCTCGCCATTTATATAATTTTACTCACATTAAATATATCCGTCATACATTCCTCTGTGACCATTACTATTTAGAAAAATACCTTTTTCAGTTCAGTAATATTCTTTTCCGTCAAATATCTATCTGTTTTGATAGTATGCCGAATTTGCCTATACCGAATTTATTCGGATATAGTCTTTAACGCTCATCGTTTTTACATCTTTCTGCGTAAGTAAATCATCATGAAGCCACCTTCCGCCCACAATACTGGTTTTACAATAGTCATCGCTGCGACCAACTCAAAAATGTCTGTCATTGCCTGTGCTGATATTGCCACCGTTCCCATTGTTGAGACAGTGGACTGAATATTTTCTCCTCATATCGTGACGGTATTTTTAATATGATACCATAATACCATTCCTTTTTCTACCGCATTTTCATTTACTTTCTCCATTCAGTCCGACATCTATGATGAAAGGCATCTTCTATCTGAAAATGCCTTTCACCGATATACATATCTATGCAACATCCGTTATACTATCTTTCCTTTAGTTTGTTGTTCATCTGTTTAACTTGCTTTTTCATGGCATAATATCCGAAGAACCAAATTACTGCGTATATTGCAAAAAACATTCCGAAAAACATGAACGCTCCAAGTAGAGTATGAGGCATCCATTGCAGGCAGTAGGCAATAGGAAAAGACGCTGTGGAGCATATAGCAAGGTGACTGAGTGTCATTTTCAGCAGACTCCAATTCTCTATTTCCCATATTGCCGAGGCTCCACCCCACATTGCGCCATAAACCATTCCCAAAACAGTTTGCAAAATAACTGCCTGTATCTCGCTGCGGCACATTGCTGTCAGCTCATGTGTCACTGGATAATACTCTCCGTTTCCGTAAATTAACGAAAAGATGATTGTGATCACTGTACAAATTGTAAGTCCGATGGGTGCCCCCATAAGAGAACGTACTAATATTTTCTTTTTCATGTGCTCACCTCATATTCCCAAAACTTGTTTGATTTTATGGACATATCTTCTTGAAACATAAGTAACAATACCGTTCGACAATGAAACACATATAGTGCCTGTGAAACTCAGATCAAAATTCTGCACCTTTTGAATATTTACGATCTCTGAATTTGAAATGCGGACAAAGCGGTTTTTATCAAGCCTGTCTTCTAATTCATATAATCGCAGCCGTAAAGTATATTCGCCTTTTTCCGTTTCAGCATATATTTTCCCGGCTGACGCATAGAAACGGTAAATATCGTTTTGTTCCAGTATCTCCAGAGTATCGTCCCGAAATCCGGAAAGAATTTGAGGAGTATCGTCCGATAGCTTTTTTACAATATCGGAAACTTCATCGGTAATATGATCTGTCAGAACAATGATTTTGGGTTCCGTGCAGGCAGCGTCAATTTTTATTTCAACTTGCAATTCTTCCTATTCCCCCTTCTTGTTTCATGTGTTTACGGACACAGTATAGGATATTTTGAGCTCA
This sequence comes from uncultured Acetatifactor sp., assembly GCA_947589505.1. GTDB lineage: Bacteria > Bacillota > Clostridia > Lachnospirales > Lachnospiraceae > Acetatifactor. Next base: position 5,412 of record CANQCF010000003.1, read on the forward strand.
GCTGCTACTGTTTTCTAATAGGCGGTCGTTTTTAACGTACAAATGGTAAAAATACGGCGGCGGTCTGTGCTTCGGGTTTTGCTGTCCCACGCTTTTGGGAAATCGTGCTGTAAGGCGTTTGTCATCACAAAAAAGTACGGAGCAGGGCAGTCAAGCCTATACTCCGTACTGTTTGTTGTCCCATCCTTCTCTGACAGATGGCTTAATAGGATTTATCGGAAAACTTTTTTGCGGGCGCCCGGGTTAAACGCCGGGGCCCTCGATCGCCAGATTGGACCGGATCTCGATCAAAGGACCGCCGGAGCCCTCGATGTATTCTCTCGTGATCGTGACCTTTCCGATATTGTCGTCCTTCGGTATCTCGTACATGATATCCAGCATAAATTCCTCGATGATGGAGCGCAGGGCCCGGGCGCCGGTATCCCGCTTCATCGCCTTCTCCGCGATGCTCTCCAGGGCGTCGTCCGTAAACTCCAGCTTTACCTCGTCCAGCTCCAGGAGCTTCTGGTACTGCTTCAGGATCGCGTTTTTCGGCTCCTTCAGGATCCGGATCATCATCTCCTTGCTCAGACTCTCTAAGGTAAAGAGGATCGGGAGTCTGCCGATGAACTCCGGGATCATGCCAAAGTTCCGGATATCCTCCACCGTGACCTTGGACAGGAGATTCTTGTCCTTGTCATACTTGTCCTTCAGTTCGCCGCCAAAGCCGATGGAGGCGGACTTTGTCAGCCTCTCCTTGATGATGTCCTCCAGGTCCGGGAATGCACCGCCGCAGATAAAGAGGATGTTTCTGGTGTTCACCGTAGCCAGGGGAACCATGGCGTTCTTACTGTTGGCGCCCACGGGAACTTCCACCTCCGCGCCCTCCAGGAGCTTCAGCATCCCCTGCTGCACGCTCTCGCCGCTGACGTCGCGGCTCCGGGTCTCCTTCTTCTTGGCAATCTTATCGATCTCGTCGATAAAGATGATGCCCCGCTCCGCCTTCTCTACGTCATTGTCCGCCGCTGCCAGGAGTTTGCTCACCACGCTCTCGATATCGTCGCCGATATACCCCGCCTCCGTGAGGGAGGTGGCGTCAGCGATGGCGAGGGGCACGTCCAAAAGCCTTGCCAGGGTCTTTACCAGATAGGTCTTGCCGCATCCGGTGGGCCCGATCATCAGCATATTTGACTTTTCGATCTCGATCTCGTCCATCGTGTTGGTGGCTACGCGCTTATAGTGATTATAGACGGCGACGGAGATCACTTTCTTTGCGTGCTCCTGTCCCACCACATATTCGTCCAGGCTGGCCTTGATCTTATGGGGAGCAGGGATGTTATGGATATCCAGGACAGGCTCCTGCTTCTCCTTGGGCTTTTTCTTTTTCAATTTTTGTTTGTTGGGGATCCCGCCGTCTCCCTGGAGATCCGCCAGGTTCACAAAGCTGATATTGGGGAAGCCTTTCTGCCCGGTGGTGAACTGCTTCATCTGATCCTGGAAATCCGGGTTGTTCAGCATACCCTGATAGTCGAACTGGCTCACCGTCTCCATGGTTTTGTGCATACAATCGTCGCACACGCAGATATGATTCGGCAGCCTGAACATCCGCCCGGCCTTGCTCTCCGGCCGGCGGCAGATAAAACAGACGTCCTCGTATTCCGCGTTGTCGCTCTTTCCCGCCCGTGAAGTAGCGGAGGCGTCCCCATGGGAGTCGCTGGCCTTTCCGGTCAGAGTTTCTCCGGAATCGCCGCCTTCTTCCTGATCCTGAAGTTCCTTTGTCTCATCCTGATATTCCGACATACATCCTCCAAATGTTAAAATCATAAACCTTCACAACAGTTCAGCTCGCGCCATTCGCAAAGTCGCGCTGACGCGCTTCCCGTCGCTTCGCGACTATCTTTGCTCATAGAATGGCGCTCCCTCAGCCGCCAGATTTTGGGAAAAACCCGTGCGAGCACGGTTTTTCCTCAAATCTTGGCGGCTGGCTGAACTGTTGTAACTATTCTAACAAATCCGGCATTTGTTGTAAAGAAAATCCGTCATTTATTGTAAAAAGTGAAAAGGGGCGGTTCCGGCAGGGGTAACGGCGGGGACGCCCCCGCGAAAACAGGGCGCCTCCGAAACGGACGCGCCCCAGTCGTAAATCTTTATGTCATATCCGGCAAACTCTGCCTTTTATTCCGGTCTCTCTCCCAGAGTGATGGTGAACTCGTGGGGCACATATTCCCCGCTCTCCTGTCTCTGAATGGTGACCTTCACAGTCTCTCCCACCTTGAAGTACTCCAGGATATCCACCGCCTGCTCCTTGGAAGTCACTCTCTCGCCGTCCACCTTGGTGATCACGTCGCCGTGAATGATCCCGGCCTTATCCGCTGCGCTGCCGTCCGTCACTTCTACGATATACGCGCCGCTGGGTATGTTGTAGTACTCCACTGCCTCATTGGACACAGTCTGAAGGGTCACGCCCAGATAGCCTCTCTCCTCATCGCCCACCTTATCCGTCCTGGTGGTGCGCTCCTTGAGTTCGGAGATGATGTCGCTGGCGGCATCGATAGGAATCGCATAGCCCATGCCCTCTACTTCCACGTCGTCGATCTTACCGGACACAATGCCGATGACCTCGCCCTGAGCGTTCAAAAGCGCGCCGCCGGAGTTGCCATGGTTGACTTCCGCATTCGTCTGGATAAAGGTTCCGGTAGTACCGTCCTCGGAGGTCATCTCCCGGTTCAGTCCGCTGATGATGCCGTCCGTCGCGGAGATGCCGATCCCCAGGGCGTTGCCGATCACTACCACAGGCTGCCCGATCTTTAACTGATCGCTCTCACCCAGCTTTGCAACGGCGATGGCGTCCTTGGTTTCCTGCTTCATGTCGTTGAGTGCAATGGCGACCACCGCCAGATCCATCTCCGCATCCTGGCCCTTCACCTTGCCCTCCACGGTAGTCCCGTCGATAAAGGTGATCTCCAGCTTTACAGTGTCCGCAACAACGTGCTGGTTTGTGGCGATCAGGAGCTCCGTGTCATTCTCGCCGATGATGATGCCCGTGCCGCTTCCCACCGCTTCTCTGGATACGTACTGTCCCCAGAAGGTGGGCTCGTTCACAACGCAGGTGTTCTGAATCGTCACCATGGCCGGGGTCACTTCCTCCACCATCTCGGAATAATCATATACCACTGCTGTGGTTGCCTTGACATCTTTGATCTCGGAATTCGTATTTGGCTCGTCGGGCCTCATCACGCCCTCCTGGGGCAGCTGCTGGGAGTTGGAAAGTCTTGACTCCTGTACGTCAAACACGCCCGTATATCTGCAGATCCCGTAAAATGTCCCCCCGGCTACCGAGCCGAAAATTGCAGCCAGCGCCACGGCGCAGACCGCTTTCTTGAAAAATCCGGTTCCCTTGCCGTTCTTTTTTTGTTTCTGTTTTTTCACAGGCTCCGTGGGATAGGGATTCGCGCCCGACCAGGTATCGCTCTGATAATGGCGGCTGCTCTCCTCCACCCTGTCGAAATAGCGATTGCTCTCATCCTGCCGCTGTGTATCGGAAGCCTGCGCCTTCTGATCTCCAGAAGCAGCCGACTGATAATGTTCCCCGTTGGAATACAATTCGTTCTCGTACATAATACATTCCCCTTTCTGAAATATATTCTGGAAGTCCGGAATCTTTTCCTTCCTTTCATGAGATCAGTTTACCTTCGAATTGTGTAGGTTTTGTGTCGCTCTTATGAAAAGATTATGATTTTTCTATCCAGTACGATTTATTGTCCGACGCCCATAAAACCATTTTTTTTGGCAGTTTTTTAAAATTTTTTCCTAGAAGATAGCCCGCGTACTTAAAGCCGCACTGCAGATAAAATCCCAGGATCCGGCCGTTCTGACCGTTTTCCTTGAAATAGGCTTTCGCGGCTTTCACCAGTTTCTTTCCCTCGGACTCGGATTTGATCCCGCCAAAGACTTCCGGATGCTCCGCCTGGGAGACGCCCAGATCGAAATTCCTGTGAAACTGCTGCATGCAGGTGTAATTGTGGGAGTGGACGACCTGGGCCCGGGCCTCATAGGAGATCAGATATCCCGCTTTAACCGCTTTTGCCGCATAAATCATATCTTCATTAAAAATCGTGTGTCTGGGAAATCCCCCCAGTTCTTCATAGATATCCCTCCGGTACGCAGCGCATACATTCGAACAGAAGTAGGTCTTGATCCCCAGTTCATTCAAATCCTGAAGACCTTTCTTCCGGGAGGCCTCCGGGTAATTGAACTGCCTGGAAATCTTTTCCAGGACGCTGCTGTCCTCCCGGGGAAGCTGGCGCGCATAAGCTGCCGCCACTTGTCCGGAGAGATTCTGCGTCAGTTTTTCCAAGAGAAACTCATCCGTCGGCACGGCGTCCTGGGTCATCATCACAAAAACGTCCCCTTTAGACTTCTGCACGCCCTGCCGTCTTGTCCCGCCGTGGTCGAACTCCCTTTTTGAGAGGTGAAAGACCTGCACATTGCGGTATTTTGTAGAAAAATCCGTGCCATAGACCGCCTCTTCAAAATAGCGTTCCTCGGTATTCATCAGAATAATCCGATCTGCCGGAACCGTCTGTTTTGAGAGCAGGTCCAGCAGCGTAAATAATTCTCTTCCCGGTTTATACACCGGTATGATCACGTCTATCTTCATTTCACTTCCCAAAAGAGGAGCCCCGGAAGGCTCCTCTTATCTGCCCGTCTTCTATTGTTTTGGATACTTTGAGGAGAAGGTTTTGATGTAATCGCTGGCCTCTTTCACGTTGCCCGTGACGGTATAATCCTCATCATCAAACAGGAACTGATGCAGCCACACCACATTGGCCTCCAGATCCTCCGGCACAACGCAGCTTCCCTTCGCTCCCATATTTCTTACAGAGCGGCTCTCCTCCAGAGGGAATCCCCCTTCATCCGCAATCCGGTAACTCCAGAGATCCGATATCAGGGAAACTATCTCGTCAGGCTGAAGGCTGGTGTAGATATCCCTCTGAGCATTCTCAAAAGCGGTGAGAAGGGTATCCAGATCAGATTTTTTTGCCTGGGCCTCTATGGCCTTCAGAACCTCCCGCTGCCGCTCCGCCCTGGCAAAATCATTGCCGACTGCGCGGATTCTGCAGTAACCGGCGGCCTGAATGCCGCTCACCAGCTGGTACCCCGGAGTACTCAGCGGTTCATAGGGAACATCCATCGTCTTGCCGATGCTGATCCCGTAATTGTTCAGATGGGGAAGTTCATTCTTGTCAACGTCAATATATACGCCGCCCAGAGCGTCGATCACTTCCACCAGTGCCCAGTAGCTGACTGTCACAAAATCCTTGATATCCATATCCAGATTGGTGTTCAGCATCTTTACAGCCTGTTCCGCGCCTCCCGTGGCATAGGCCGCATTACACTTGCTGTAGGAATCACCGAGATTTAAAAAGGTGTCTCGGTAAACGCTGACCAGCTTGATGTCGCCTGTGTCCTGATTGATGCTGGCGATCATGATGGTGTCGCTTCGAAAGCCTTTCAGAAGTCCGCTGTCCCTCAGCGTTCCTGCCGGAAGCAGATCAATGACCTGTCCCCCCGCATCCGTCTTTGCCTTGCTGATATCCACACCGAACAGCGCGATGTTCCGATATCCCTTCATAACCTCACTCTGCTGGATCTCGTGAGGAATTTCCAGATCTCCCTCATCCAAAACCTCAATTTTGATGCCTGTCTCATCAGATCTTGTAACCCTTGTCACTATATAGAGAACTGTCAGCATCACCGCAATGATGATCAGTTCCACCATAAATATGACAATCTTTGCCGTCTTGGATTTTTTTGCTTTTTTCTTCTTCCCGGATGTTCTCCTGCTTTGCGCTGTTGTACTTCTCTGGTCATAATTTGTTGACATGATACCTCTCCTCTTAAATTGCGTTTTTGTTTATAAACCCCGTAAAAAAAGTCATGATGATAATCTTTACGTCAAACCAAAAGCTCCAGTTTTCAATATAGTAAATATCGTATTCAATCCTCTTGCGGATAGATGTGTCTCCGCGATACCCGTTGACCTGGGCCCATCCGGTAAGTCCCGGGCGGACCTGGTGTTTGATCATATACCTGGGGATCTCCTCCTTAAACTTCTCCACAAACAACGGTCTCTCGGGTCTCGGCCCCACAAGGCTCATATCTCCTTTCAGAATATTGAACAGCTGCGGAAGTTCGTCCAGGCTCGTTCTGCGGAGGAACTTGCCTATGCCCGTGACCCTGGGATCATTCCTTGTAGTCCAAGCCTTTTTCTCCTCAGCCGGATCCTGCTGTGCCATACTTCGGAATTTATACATAAAAAAAGTCTTATTGTGCAGGCCAACCCTCTCCTGCCGGAAGATGACCGGCCCGGGGCTGGAGATCTTCACCAGAAGGGCACATAGAAGCATGATGGGGGAGGTGATCACAATCCCAAACAGAGAACCCACGATATCCATCGTCCGCTTCAGGACCATATTTCCCGTGTTGGAGAGCGGGACATACCTGATATTGATAACCGGCAGTCCCATCAGATCCTCCGTATAAGGCCTGGTAGGTATCAGGCTGTTGTAGTCCGGAATGAATTTTGTGTGCACGCCGGTCTTCTCACAGATCCTCACAATTTCTTCCAGATAATCGTAATCTTTCAGGGAAAGGGTGATCGCCACCTCATCCCAGTCGTTCTCCTCCAGCATCTTCGGGAGAAGTTCGATGGTTCCCAGCACCTTCACGCCCTTATAGAGGGCCTCCGCCGGCACATGGTCATCCAGGAATCCGCTCACGGAATATCCCCACTGCGGATTGTCCAGGATACGGTCCACATACGCCTCCGCAGCTCTGGAATACCCAACCAGAAGAATGTGTTTTACGTTATATCCCTTCTTCCGGATCGACTGCAAGGATTTCCGAAGCACTACCCTGGAAAGTCCCGTCAAAAAGCAGTTCAGGAGATAAAAGAACAACATCACGGATCTGGAAAAATTAAACTCCCTGACTACCATGTACAACACGATAATCAGCAGCGCAATTCCCACGGTATTCGCCTTTATGATGTCAAAGATCTCAAATCTCCGCTTCGCTGCACGCCTGGGAGTATAGACACCCAGACGGTAATATAGAACCATATATCCGGGGATGATAAAGATCAGCAGCGATACATAAGACCCCAGAGGGAGCACACCGAGGCCCGGACCGTTGTTCAAAATATAAAATTTGAAGAGATAACTCAGGATCAACGAAACCGCGGTGATAACAGCATCGATCAGAACCAGCAGTCTGTTGAACACCTTTTGATTGTCCTTAATCATCTTTCCCTTTGTACAGCCCTTTCACAGCCAACCCACCACTCAATACATTATAATTCACAGACAGCACATTGACAATTTAAGAATTTATGAAGATAATTCTTAAGATTTCGTAAGAATGTGACATATTTTTTGTCTTCTCTCTTTTTCCTAAAGAATTCAGCTTATCTGCAAAAAGTTCCCTGGATCAGCCTCCATTCAATCCCAAGATAATGGATCAGGTTGCGAAAACGAAAAACAATTTTCTTCGACCTGCCTTCCCTTGCAACACTCATGCGCAATCCGTCCGCCAATCCCTGCAGGTATAGTCTTCCCATTTTTTTCTTCACAAAAAACAGGTATTTTATGAGAAATCCTGCCATTAAAAACGGGAAATTCAAGAGGATCTGAAGAAGAGGCATATTCTTTGCGATTACATAGACGCTGTTCGCGGCCGCCCGGCGGGTCTTCCATTCATTATACCGGGAACCCGTGGACGCGCTGCCGTAATGGATCACTCCGGCGGCGGGCTCATAGACATTCTCATATCCGTGTATCCTCGCCCGGTAACCCAGATCCAGGTCTTCGAGATAGGCAAAATGCCGCTCGTCAAACAGACCGATCTCCTCCAAAATACTGCGCTTGTAGAGGGCCGCTCCGCCGCAGGCGGAAAATACCGTTTTCCTCTCGCTGTATTTTGCAAAGGGTTTTCCCTTTCCCCTTGCAAACGCCCAGCCAAAAATGCAGTACTGATCTCCTGCGTCGTCCATCCGATCAGGTGCATCCCACATGCGCATGGCGGCGCTGACGGAAAAAATTTTCGGATCCTTCCGCGCCGTCTCATACAATCTCAATAGAAAATCCGGAAAAACCTTCGTGTCATTGTTCAAAAGAACCACATAGGGAGCGCTGCTCTCCCGGATCCCCACATTTACCGCGCGGCAAAACCCTGTGTTTTCCTGCAGGCAGATCAGTTTTACCTGCGGAAACTCCCGCCGGATCAGTTCCACGCTGCCGTCGCCGGAGGCGTTGTCCACTACCACGACCTCATAATCCGGCGTTTTGGGATCCTGGGCGTAGAGCGCTGTCAGACAATCCCGGATAAACCGAATCCCTTTATAATTTGGAATCACCACCGTGATCTCCGTCATATCTCGCTCCCTTCCTGCCCCGGATCCCAGAGGATCCTTCTGCCCTGCTGCCGGAGGGCCTGTCCGAACCGGAGGCTGAGCTGCGCCACATCCGCCTCCGCCGGGATTACAGAGCTGTCAAACCACTGGCTCCCCGGCCGCGTCACATAGGGGATGCCCGTGGTCTCCTCAAAAAGCTTCCGGCAGTCTTCGGCCACGCAGATGCAGCGGATGTCCACGGCCTCCGCGTCCTGGGTCAGAACTGCCCGGTGAAGATACCCGCTGTAGCCGGGTTTCAGGCCGTAATAGTACACCCTGCCCGCAAAATCCATGCGGCCCCCTGCCAGACAGCCCCTTTTCAGCCTGGCTCCCGGATATGCCGCTTGTTCCCGCGGGGAAGGGCGGTAGTTTCTTCCAACCGTCACTCTCCCGCCAACCGCGCCCAGATCCGAGCGCTGAAGCAGAACCGCCGGCAGCGAACTTTTAGGGGCATCGCTCTCCGGGGACAGTCTCTCGAATGTCTTATACCCGGGCTCCTGCTCCGCAGAAGATGTTCCTCTCTCAGGATATTGCCCTGCTGCAGATGTCCCTCTCTCAGACTTCTGCACCGCTTCGAAAATACTGTTTTCAGGTTCCTGCACCGCTGCAGCTGTTCCTCTCTCAGGCTTCTGCCGCTGCACAGGTTTCTCCCCGGGGAGATATTCCAGGCGGTAGAATCCCACATGCTTCAGGTTCACCGCCCGGGCGTTCAGGCCGTTCCGATCCGCGTAGTCCTGCAGGGCCCTTCGCCCCGCCTCGTAGGCGTAGGTCTTGCTCCGGGGATTCTCCGCCGTGGAAGCGCTGTGACAGCGCCAGTGATACAGGACTTTTGGAATATGCCGGACAGCCGCCCCTCCCCCGAGCCTCTCCGCCGCCCGGAGAATCAGGTCATAATCCTGGGCCCCGTCGTACTCCTTCCGGAGCTTTAATTCCCGGAAAAATTCCCTTTCCAAGACGAGGAAATGGCAGATGTAATTGTTGGAGAGCAGAAGGTCCAAATTAAAATCTTCTTTAAAATTGGGCTCATAGAAGCCGTTTTCTTCCCCGTTCCACTTATCCTCATCCGAATACAAGAGCTTTACATCAGTTTGACAGGTGTCCCCCATTTCCCCGATGTTCTCCTGCCCCAATATCACCTCCGCCATGCACTGGATGGCGTCCGCCGTCAGCACGTCGTCGTGATCCAGGAGCCCGATATACTCTCCCCGCGCCAGGGGAAGGCCCGCATTGGTGTTTTCGGAGATTCCTCCGTTTTTCGAAAGCCTGACATACCGCACCAGAGAAAATTGCCCGTCACATCCCCCTGCCGACCCGTTTTTCTCAGCGGCGCTGATCGCATCACCGACGCCTTCTGAGGGTTCTTCAGGCAACCGGGATTCCAATGGCCTGAAAATCGCATCACCGGCGCTCTCTGGGGTTTTCTCAAAGGGCAGCCGGGATTCCAGGGGCCTGAAGATCGCATCACCGGCGTCTTCTGGGGTTTTCTCAACGGGCAGCCGGGATTCCAGGGGCCTGAAGATCGCATCACCGGCGCCTTCCGGAGTTTCCTCTGAGAGCAGGACTTCTTCCCTGCCGCAAAATTCCCGCAGCGCATCCCTCACCACGTTATCCTCCGAGGCGTCCAGGATCAGCAGTTCCCAGAGAGGGTATGTCTGATCCAAGAGAGATTTGACAAGCTCTCCCAGGAACCGGGGATCCGTGCGGTACGCGGGCACAAGGATGCTGAAGATCGGCGCTTTTTTCCCGGCTCTTCCCGCCTCCCGGATCACTTCCAAAGAGCGCTCCCTGCCAGCCTTCCACTGGTCTTTTGTAAGAGGCTGCCAGACATAAGGTTCGCTCTTTCTCTGTTCCAGACGTTCCATAGCGGCCTTCCATGTGTTTTTCAACCCATTGCGCCGCAGATAATATATGGTTTTTTTCAGATTGGCAATGTCGAGGGCGGCCATTCTTCCTCCCTTCCCTCCGGGGATATTCCCCTTTTCTTCCCATCTCATCAAAAGACTCTATGCTGTCTCCGTTTTCCGACAATGCAGCACCAATGCGGGCCCGTTTCAGCCGATGCCTCTATGCTGCCGCCGTTTCCCACACGCAGCACCAGTGAAGGCCCGTTTCAGCCGACGCCTCTATACTGCCGCCGCTTCCCGACAGTGCATCCCCGGAATTCCAGCGGCAAATACCGCCTGCCCTTACGAAACAGGTGGCCTGTTCAGCGTACTCTTTTCTTTGCCTGCTGCCGCAGTACTCAACATAACAGTAGGGAAGCGCGGCGCACTTCCCTACCTGATATTTCTTCTTCAGGCCGCTTTTTAAGCGGTCTTTCCTTACAGCTGCGCCTTCAGATCCTCTGTGAGCTGTGCGGAGCGGGCGGCCGCGTCCTCCAGGCTGGTGCCCTTCACGCCCATGTAGAACTTGATCTTCGGCTCGGTGCCGGAAGGTCTTGCGCAGCACCACTCGTCGCCGGGCAGTTCAAAATAGAGCACATTGGACTTGGGAAGACCCGTGGGCGTCTTCTCTCCGGTAGCCATATCCAGGATCACGTCGTTCTGGTAATCTCTGAACTTGAGAACCTTTCTCTCCCCGAAAGCCTTGGGAGGATTCTCACGAAGCTTGTTCATGATCTCCTGAATCTGCTTTGCGCCGTCGATGCCCTTTAAGGTTATTGTGTACTGGGTCTCCTTAAAGTATCCATACTTTTCATACAGTTCCACCATCATATTCCAGAGGGTCTTGCCGTGCTTCTTGCAGTAGGAAGCGACCTCGCACAGGCACATCACGGCGACGATGGCGTCCTTGTCCCTTGCGTGGGTTCCCGCAAGACATCCGTAAGACTCCTCCAGGCCAAACACATAGTGATTGCTGCCGGTCTGCTCGAACAGCTTGATCTGCTCGCCGATGAACTTAAAGCCCGTCAGCACCTCGATCAGCTTGACATTGTAAGCCTTGGTGATGGGGAAGGTCATATTTGTGGTCACGATCGTGGTCACCAGGGCGGGATCCTTGGGCATGGTTCCCATAGCGGTCTTTTCCCTCAATATGTATTCCGCGATCAGCATGCCGGACATATTTCCGGTGAAGGAGACATATTCTCCCGTCTTGGTATCCTTGGCGTACACACCCAGACGATCCGCGTCGGGATCGGTGGCGAGAATGATGTCCGCGTCCTTCTCCTTCGCCAGGCGAAGCGCATAGGTGAAGGCCTTGGGATCCTCAGGATTCGGGTACTCCAGCGTCGTAAAGTTGGGATCCGGGTTCTCCTGCTCGGGAACCACATACACGTTCTTGAAGCCCAGCTCGGAGAGCACTCTCTGCACGGGCTTGCTTCCGGTGCCGCAGAGCGGGGTATATACGATCTTGATATCGTTCGCAACTTCCGCGATGATCTCGGGATGGATGATCTGCTTCTTCAGCTCGACCATGTATTTATCGTCCATCTCTTTGCCGATCACCTGATACAGGCCTTTCTTCATGGCCTCTTCCTTGTCCATGGTCTTCACAGTGTGATAATCCGTGATCGCCCGGACCTCTTCTATGATCTGCTTATCCTTGGGAGCGGTCACCTGGGCGCCGTCCTCCCAGTATACTTTATAGCCGTTGTACTCCGGAGGGTTGTGGCTTGCGGTCACCATAACGCCTGCGGTACAGCCCAGGGTGCGGAGGGCAAAAGAGAGCTCCGGGGTAGGTCTCAAACTCTCGAAGACGTAAGCCTTGATGCCGTTGGCCGCAAGGCAGAGCGCGGTCACATCCGCAAACTCGGTGGACATCCGGCGGTTGTCGTAGGAGATCGCAACTCCCTTGTCCTGGGTGCCCTGCTTTAAGATAAAGTTAGCCAGGCCCTGCGTGGCTTTTCTCACAGTGTAGATATTCATACGGTTCAGTCCCGCGCCGATCACGCCGCGAAGGCCGCCGGTGCCGAACTCAAGCTCCTGGTAAAAACGATCCTCGATCTCCGCCTCGTTGTTGCGGATGGCCAGCAGCTCGTTCTTGGTCTCCTGATCAAAGTAATCGTCTTCCAGCCAGAATTTGAATTCCTCCATATAACTCATCTTGCTCTACCTCGTTTCTGCACGGCTTTTATACGTAATCCCCAGCGGCCCCTGCCCGCCGCGCTTCTCTCAGCGCCGCTTACGTCTATCTTACCATATCCAGGGAAAAATTGCCACCCAATTTTGACGTTTGTTACGCGTTTATTATCCGCGTTTCTCAAATCCGCAATCCCGCCGTCAGGCCGCGGAAAACCGGGCCCCGCAAATCCCCGGCAGACTGGACGCGAAAGGCGAAACTCTCCGAGTCTGAGCAGATTGCCGCGGCCTACGCAAATCCCCTGGGGCTATGGTGCGAAAGCCCGGGCCGAAGCGGTATGCGCGCTATTCCCGGACCGGATAATACCGGAAGATCTCTTCCGTGCAGATGCGTTCCGCCAGCCGGCGCATATCCGCGATCAGCCCGTCGATCCCCTCCGCCGTGACCTTGTTCTCCCCCGCCGCCATCCTGCGCAGCATCAGATCGTTGACCTCCGGGGAATAGTGGATCATGTCCATATAATGATCGAGATCACACACGATCTCCTCTTCGTCCTGAAAATAATAGACCTCCACGTTTTCAAAGGAGAGAAGCGCCGGAAGCACCTCCTCCAGGATATAGAACCGTTCCTCCAGCTCGCCGTTTACATAAGCGCAGTCCCACCAGAGCAGCGAGTACGGCGGGATCAGGAACCGATACCGGATCCGGGGATTCGCGGCGATGTGCTCCGTCAGAAGTTTGATATTCCGGGAAATCAGCTCCTTTTTATCAGAAAAATCTTTCTGCTCGATTTCCTCATTCACGACAATGTCCGCCCTGTCGTAAGCATTCATCGCTCTCTGGGCGCTGAATTCCTTATCCCTCGACCAGTTGTAAGCGTCTCCATCCACATAGATCCCCTCATGGGAATATGCCAGCATGGAAGGTATCTTCTCCAAAAGAATCTCCTTGTTGAACAGATAGGGCAGATCATCAAGGATCGTATCCGTATGCAGGTACAAGGGGGTGTCCCCATCCCGCAAAGTCACATCTACAGGCGCGTCCAGGGCAAAGAGATCCAGACACCAGAAGATATCTTTGATCTGATGTTTCTCCTGGGCCATATTGATATAGTAGAGCAGATCCGCCGTGGAACCGGAAGCCCGGATCACTTTCAGCGAATGGCACCCATACGTCTCATCCAGATAGGAACTGTCAAAATTTTCTGCGACGGAGGATCCCACCAGAAGACTGTCATATTGAAAATTGCGGATGGTCCCCGCCATCTGGTTGTCCCTGTCGTTGAGCACCGCCTTCATTCCGGGCAGCGGGCCATGATATTGATAAAAGGGATCAAAAAGCATTACCAGCGCTGCTGCCAGCGCCAGCTCCAGCAGGATCAGCGCCAGCAGGCGAATTCCCGCCCTCTTTTTTAATGTACTTTCCATGTTCGCTCTCCGCCGCCCCTCAGATCCTTTTTTCGATGTAAGTATTCCCTGATTTCATAGAGAATCTTTCACTCCCTGTCATTCTCAAAACCGCCCTTGCGATCTTTCCGTCGTTCCGCCTCCGGGCTTTGCTCCATACAACCCGGTCAAAAGTTAAAATATAAGAACACGCTGACCCGGGAGAGGGAAAGGAAAGACCAGACGAACAGGGTCGCCAGGACCAGGCTGCCGCTTAGGGTCCTTCCCTTCTCCTCGATCCATTGTTCTGCCTTTCTGCCCCGGATCAGTATAAGACTTACCGCCGACAAAAGAAGCATGCAGGAGATAAAAAAAGGATTCAGAAGTCCGGGAAACGCCTTCTGCAGGAATTTTAGGACTGCGAAATTCTCCGGAAACCAGAGCGTATTACAGATCCCCGTAAGCATTCCCGTATTTCCGCCCAGAAAAAGCTTTTTCCACAACAGTCCCGCCATCGCCAGGGAATCACTGCGGAAGATGGAAAAGCTCAGGGTCACAAACACTCCCGTGACCAGCTTGTTTAAGGGTTCCCAGCGGAACCTTGCCTTTGGAAACAGCGTCTCGAAAACGACGGCGCACCCGTGCATCAGGCCCCAGACTATAAAAGTCCAGTTCGCGCCGTGCCAGAGTCCGCTGACCAGGAAGACCGTCAGCAGGTTCAGACATTGCCTGGCTCTGCCCTTTCGATTCCCGCCCAAAGGGATATAGACATACTGCATTAAAAAACGCGAAAGGGTGATGTGCCATCTGCGCCAGAACTCCCTGACGGAACCGGCGTGGAAGGGCGAGTCGAAATTTTCCGGCAGACGGAAACCCAGCATTCCGGCGGCTCCTCTGGCCATATCGCAGTACCCGCTGAAGTCAAAATACAGCTCCCCCATATACCAGAAGATCACCAGCCAGGCGGAGGGCGCGTCCAGCGCCGGGAGATTGTCAAACTCCGCCGTCACCAGGACCGCCAGGGAATCTGCCAGCAGCACCTTCTTTGCCAGCCCCAGGATAAACAGTGTCATTCCGTCATAAAAATTGTCCCAGGAAAAGTATCTGTTTCTTCTCTCCTGAAGCTGCGGCAACAGCTCGCTGTGCAGCACGATGGGCCCGGCGATCAGCTGCGGGAAGAAACTCACGAAAAAGCAATAGTCCTCCAGGGAAGGCTGTTCCACATTCCCCCGGCCCCGCTCCACCAGAAAGGAGATCTGCTGAAAGGTAAAAAAGCTGATCCCCAGCGGAAGCGCGATCTCTTCCACATGAATGTCCGTATGCAGGAAAAAATTGCAGTTGTCAATAAAGAAATTAAAATACTTAAAATAAAACAAAAGCCCCAGATTTCCCAGGACGCCCACAGCCGTAAGGATCTTCTTCCCCCGCCGCGGCCCCTCCGCCCGGCATTTTTCCATCCCGCCGCTGACCAGATAATTAAAACATAAGCTTGCCAGCAATATCCACAGATAGGAAATGTTATAATATCCGTAAAACCAGAACGACATTCCTATGAGAAAGAGCTTCGCGGGGGCCGGGTTCTCCAGCTTCTGCAGCAGATACCAGCCCGCCAGGGAAAGCGGGAGAAAGACCGCGATAAATATCACCGAATTAAACAGCATTTCCTTTTTCCTCTATCCCTGTGTTTGCTGCTGGTTTCCCCGCAGGGAAAAATCGCTCCTGTCCAGAGAAAAGTTGGGGTTATAGTAAGGATCCCCCGCCGCCAGCACTTTTTTCCACTTCTGCCGGAACCTCTCCGACTCCCGGTTGTAGCGCTCCGCCTTTTCCCCCTGATCGTCCGCCCCTCTGGATACGGACTCATAGTGATACAGCTCCGCAAAAGGCGTCCACACGTTCAAAAGCCCCTTCTCCCGCAGCTTCAGACAAAAG
Source organism: uncultured Acetatifactor sp. (assembly GCA_947589505.1). Classification (GTDB taxonomy): domain Bacteria; phylum Bacillota; class Clostridia; order Lachnospirales; family Lachnospiraceae; genus Acetatifactor. The sequence continues at coordinate 21,177 of CANQCF010000003.1, forward strand.
TCCACATCGTTCAGGGAGATCTCAAAACCTTCGTCCAGGCCCCCCACTTCCTCATACAGGGATTTTTTCACAAGAAGGCAGGCCCCCGTCACCGCGCTGACGTTCTGGGCGTAACAGAGCCGCCCCATATAACCCAGGTTCTGCTTCGGAACCCGATAGTGGCTGTGCCCCGCGGTGCGGTGTGCCCCAAGGCCGAGAACCACGCCCGCATGCTGGATGGTTCCGTCCGGGTAATAGAGCTTCGCGCCTGCCGCGCCCACGTCCTCCCGCTGGGCGTACATGAGCAGCTCTTCCATCCAGTTGGAAGTGATCACCTCCGTATCGTTGTTCAGAAGGAGAATGTAGTCGCCGGAGGCGTACTTTTCTCCCAGATTATTGACTGCAGAATAGTTGAAACGTCCCCGGTAAGTGACGACCGCCGTCCTGCCGTCCCGGCTCCTGAGACAGTCTCCGTCCTCCGGCCCGCAGGACTTTGTCTCTCTTTCAGGCCCGGAAAAGCCTTCCTGTCCCACAGCCGCCGATCCCTTTTCAGCCATACCGTCCGTCCCTTCACCGGCAGCCGCACGGGCGTAGTCATATCCCAGAAGACGGCTGTAATACTCCCGGATCTCCGAAGTCTCGCTGTTGTTTTCCAGGATCAGGATCTCATAATTTTCGTAAGTGGACTTTTCCAGTATGGAAGAGACGCAGCGCCGCAAATCCTCCGCGTGGTCCTTATTGGGGATCAGTATGGAGATCTTCGGACTGCCCTGGATCCGGTAGCGGATCCGGAAGATGGTCTCGCAGGCACGGGTGCTGGTGATGACAAAGTGCGAGAACCCGTGGTGCCTCAAATGGTCCGCCACAGCCCCCTTCGCCGCCTCGATGGCATAGGGCTTCGCGCCGATGCCCGACGCCGTGCTGTCCGCATGACTCCGCCAGTAATACATGAGCTTCGGCACATGGACGATCCTTTCCGCCCGGTCCGTGAGCCGCAGGATCATATCGTGGTCCTGGCTGCCGTCAAAATCCGTCCGGAACAGTTCCTCCCCCTCCAAAAGCTTTCTCGCAAAGACGCTGAAATGGCAGATATAATTGTTTGCCCGCAGGTTGTCCAGGGCGTAGTCCGGCTTAAAATGCATGGTCAGCATCTTGTCGATATTGCCGCTCTGGAAGGTGGTCTCGTCGCAGTAGAGGTAGTCCGCCCCCTGTTCATTGACGGCCTTCACATATTCATAGAGGACGCTGGGGTGCAAAATGTCGTCATGGTCAAAAAGACCGATATACTCCCCCGTGGACATGGCGAAGCACTGGTTCGTATTCCCTGAGATCCCTTCATTCTTTTCCAGCTTCCGGTAGAGGATGCGTCCCTCCGACTTTTCCTGATACTCCCGGCAGACCTCCCCCACATAAGCGTGCTCTTCGTCGGAACCGTCCGCCAGACACAGCTCCCAGTTCCGGTAAGTCTGATTCATCACCGAGTCCAGCATCTCCCGCAGAAATTCCCGGGGCGTGTTCCACAGGGGGACAAGGATACTGATCTTTATCATCCGTTCAAACCTGGCGTTCCGCTGGGCTTCCGCCTGCTCCGGGGTGGGAAAACTCCCCGTGCCGTAGCTCTTCATCAGGGATTTCTGGCGGCGTTTCGCCGCGATCTTCCGGGCGATATCCTTCGGCCCTCCACAGTGGGACAGTCTCTCCATCTGCCGGGCCCCGAAGTGGATCAGCCCCCTGACAGGTTTCGTGAGCTTCCAGAGTTTGTTGTTCTTGATCCTGTCCAGCTGAAACTGCAGGTCTTCCTTCTCGCTCTCCAGCAGCACCACCCTGTCCGCGAGATCCTCGCTGCGCTCCTGTTCCCTCTCGTATGCTTTTTTGTAATCGAACTCCTCCAACTTCCTCAAACCCAATCCTTCCGTATAAAGTCAAACCGCGTTCCGTTCCTATCCGGCGCTCCCGGCGCGTATTTTCCGCCGGGGATCCAGAGATCCCGCTTTAAAAAACGCCGGCCTTTTTACTCCCCCGCCGGTGTCCGAAGGCTCTTTCCCGACCACCCCAGGAGCTTCAGCCGTGAAAACCGATGGACGGCCAGTACGCCGATGCGGTAATCGCCGGATGGCAGATTTTCTCCCTTCCGGCCTGCCCGAAATTCCGCCAGCGCCACATGCTTCTGATCCGGAAGATTTTCCTCCAGATCCCCCCGGTACTGCTTCTCCAGCTTCATGCAGAAAAGCTCTCCCCCATCGGCCCCGGACTTTTCCTCGGGGCATAGAATCAGATACTGCTCATAGCAGGCGTTGTCGTCCCCCAGCACCACGCTGTACCCCTGGATCCTCTCCGGCCCGGCAGTCTCCACCCGGACCATCACGCAGGGATCCTCCCGGTATGCCGCAAGGTGCGCCGGCAGCCGTTTCCAGGCCGGCGGCTGGGTAAACGACCGGGAGTACACATAGCCCGGCAGAATATGACTGTCCAGCCCCTCCCCGTTTAACTGCTCCGGGTAGTAGGGATCCCGCCCCTTAAGGGCCGGGTGCAGCTCATAGAGCAGCTTCCTCTCCTTCTCCAGACGTCTGAGCTTCTCCGGATCCGCCTCGTCATTTCCCCGGCTCAGGGATTCATGGTGCACCGCGGAAAAATGGTTCAGCGTCACATTCTGATACCCCGACTCCCACAGGCGGAAACACAGCTCCACGTCATTGTATGCGATCTTTAAGTCTTCCCGGAAACCGCCGGCCTCCAGAAACTTTTTCTTCTCCGTCATCAGACAGGCCGCCGTCACCGCCAGTCCGTTGTAGTTCAGCCGATTCCTTCCGAAATAATGGTCGATATCGTCCCGCAGATACTGCATCTTGTGGACCGGCCCCACGGCCAGGTTCGTGACCCCGGCGTGCTGGATCTTTTCGCCTCCCGGATAGAGAAGCTTTAATCCCGCGGCCCCCACATAGGGCAGCGCCGCCTTCCGCTTCATGGCCTCCAGCCATTCCCTGCCGCTGACTTCCACATCATCGTTCAGAAACAGCAGCAGATCCCCCTTCGCCTGGGCTGCCCCCAGGTTGCACATGGCCGAGAAATTAAATTCCATCGGCCGATAGAGATAGGTCCCTCCCCGGGTCAGTTCTTCCAGGATCCTTCTGTTTTCGGGACTGCTGCCGTTATCCACCACGATAATGTCCAGGTCCCGCCTGCTGCCGCCCTGGGTCAGCGCACTCAGGCATTTTTCCAAAACCCCGGGATTGTCCCGGGAGGGAATGATCACTGACACTGTGCCCGGGTCCCGCCCGTCTTCCCGCTGCAGCTCTGACGCCGCGCGCAGATATTGTTCCCAAAGGGAAGGGTCCTGTGCGTGAAACAGGATCTCCGGCAGCCGGGCGATAGAACCGCAGCCCCGCTCAAAGCCCCCGGCAGCGGAAAACGCCCTGTCCAGACAGTTTCGGACGTCATCCGATATCTCCTCAAAGAGGATCCGATCCCCTTTTTTCGTAAGCTCCCGGGGCAGAGTCAGGACTTTCTCCGCAAAAGACTTCCGAAGGGCCACAACGCTCCCCGGATAAAAGCAGTCCAGATAGAGGTCCGGGGACCAGCAGGGCTTGTACCAGGGATCTCTCCGGATCCCGTCCTCCCCCAGAATATCCTCGTCCCCATACAGGATCAGACACTCCTGATGAGCCGCGAAAAACCTTCCGATGCGGTCTTCTGCGCCCTCGTTCATCCGGCCCTTTTTCTGACAGAACAGGATATACTCCTCCGAAGCGCCGTCTCCGGCCGGAATCGGATCTTCCCCATGCCGCAGCTCCGCCTCCTGCTCTCTGACCCAGGAATCGTAGTCTACTTTTTTTTGCGCAAGCGCTTTTTCATATTCCCGATCCAGCCGCTCTGTCAGCAGCTCCTTCACCCTGCCTCTGATCCCCAAATTCCGCCCTCACTTTATCGTCACAGACTTCTAGACTTCTCCTTATCTCCGGCCGCCGCTGATCTCGTTCAGACAGAGCCGTCCCAGCATTTTCCGGGTTTGTCGCTTTCCCATCTCCGAAAAAAACAGAAGGCCTGATGCCTAAGGATTTGCGGGGTATTTTCCACATGAATTTTTATGGGTACATCCGTTTTGCTTCTATACCGCACAAAATATAGCCTTAGGACATTTAACAATCAAGCGATTTCCGACCGTCATTCCCGGAAAAACGCTGCTTTATTCCCGGCATCTCCGTGGTATAGCCCGTCAAAAAATCTTCTTCACCGACGCCGCCATGTCCTCCGCCATATCCTGGGGGAGCCTCACCACTTCAAGCCTCACGGACAGCGTATTTTCCGCCTGGCGGTCCAGCGCTTCCAGATCCAGGCTGATATTGGGATCCGCCGTGGGAAAGACATAACTGGACTTCATCACCTTTCCGTTGACTGTCACAACCCCCTTTTTCCCCAGGGGCACCTCTCTCCCGTTAAATACCATGTCCAGCACCTTGCAGATACAGGGCTCCATCCCGGGATCAATGCGCAGCCGCCGCACATCCCCGCTGAGGGAAATCGTAAACTCCGCCTCCCTCTCACTCTGCCAGGGGTCCTCCAGGAACTCGGACTCCTCCTCCCGGTATCCGCTGCCCGTATCCCGGTAGATCTGGATGCGGGACGCGCCCTTGTCTTCCTGGTACCTGTGGATCCACTTTTGCGGGACGAGGACTTCCCCGCCCGTCAGATCCCGGATCTCCGCCATCGCCAGGCGATTCCCCGTGACAAACTTCTGAAACTCCCTCTCCTGGGCCCGGTAATTCTCCGCATCCTCCGGGGTGATCTCCAGCTCCGCCAGGATCCGGTCCAGATCCATGCGGTTGCGCTTTTCATCCTCCAGGAGATAACAGTAGACAGCCCGAAATGCCGCTTCCTTTACAGGAACAGGTTTTCCAAAAGTCCATTCATAATCGATCAGCGTCCAGGTATCTCCCTGTATCAATAAATTGGAAAAGATCAGATCGTAATCCGCCGCTTCATAATCGCTGTTGTAGCCGACCCGCTCCAGGTATTCCCGGAAAAGCCTGTGAAACCCTTCCGTATCCCCCTTTTCCAGACATTGATCCATCAGCTGGGAGAGGGGCGTGCCCTCCACAAACTCAAACTCCGCGTACAATTCTTCCGAGTCTTCCAGCCGGCAGCGGTTGATCTCCAGCCGGCCGCCCTCGTATTTTTTTACAAGGCTTTCATAAGCCGCCGCCATGCCGCGCACATGCTCCCGGGCCTCTTCCGAAAGAGGATATTTGCGGACATATCTCTCTCCCGATTCCTTTCTGCCGATCTCCGTGCGGATGGCAAACTTCGCCGCCCGGTCGTTGGAATACTTCACATAATCGCAGACAAAGCCGGGCCCGATCACCGCGAGATAAGAGTTTGCGAACACGGGGAACAGCCCGTCCTTCGCCGCGCCGTCAAAGGCCGCTTTTTCCGAAAATAAAAGCATCCGATCCCTGTCGAAATTCCGAAGGTTGTCGGTGAGTTCCCCCTGCCCCGGCAGCCGCCCGTCGCTGTACAGCGTGGTCATGAACTTATAGTCGGGGTAGGGGTAATAAAAATGCCGCTCCCCCGCGCCGCAGCGGTCGAAGATCTGCTCCAGCCCCTTCCGGCTGAAAGTCCTCACGCCCCCGCCCGCCTCATAATCCTCGATCCCGGAGAAGAAAGTCCCCAGGTGATCCTCCCGGCAGCCCGCAAAATATTTCATGCCGTACTTGTTTTCGATGGCGATGAGAAGACGGCCGCCCTCCTTCAGATGGGGCAGGAGGATTTTCAAAAAGTCCCCATAGGGGTCCTCCCCTCCGATATAGCTCTGCCCGTACTCAAAGACGCCGATCAGGCAGATCAGGTTGTAATCCCTGTCAAGCTCCGGCTCGATATCCTTAAAATTGCCTACGCGGATGGTCACATTCTCACATTCGCTGTGACGGTACGCGTTTATCAGACTGCGCTTCCTCGAGAGTTCCACGCAGGTCACACTTCCGGCTTTCCGGGAGAGCACCCCCGTGATGGCGCCGCAGCCGCTGCCCACCTCAAGGACCTTTTCCGTCCCCTTCAGAGGAAGCCACTCCACGATATTTTCCCGCAGGGGCGAAAAATGATACAGGATCGGCCAGCTTTTGCTCTCTTCTATGACGCGGGCATACTCCACCGGGGAAAGATCCCTGGCGATCCGCAGAAGCTCATTTTCCACTTCGCCGTCGCAATAAAGATCCTGTCCGGAATACTTTCTGTAATCCAGCGTCACTTTACCGATGGTCTCCTGCTCCCCGTGCAGCGGCATCTCCCGTTCTTCCACGCTTCCCGCCCCCTTTCTTCCAAATCAGCCGCGCCGCCGGACTTCCGCAGCGCAATCCCTATGCCTTTTTTGCAAAGGGGATCACCGTCTCTTCGTCCCTCCGCACGTCCGACACCTGGATTCTGGACCCCATATCGTAAAATCCCACCGTGTTCTTATCGGAGATCACGGTGATATTCAAGACATCGTAAAGTCGATGATACACCTCAAAGTTTTCCCCGTTATAGCCCGTCACGCCCAGGGACAGCAGATATTCTCCGCCCTGCAGGCTCATTTGCTGAGTGAAGGTCACGTCCTTCACCTGACCGGCTCTCCCGGGTTCCAGATAGGCCTTCTCGATCATGGAATTCGTCCCCGTGATCTCCGTCCCCTGCACGTTTTTCACGCTGAACGCGAAGATGGGCGCCGGCACAGTTTCCAGGAAATGCACCCTCATGTGTACGGTAAACTCCGTTCCCTTGATCACCGCCGTGCTTTTCACGTCCCGCTCATCCGTAATGTAGAATTCCTCGATCCGGGCCTGTCCCGTACCATATTCCAGGGTTTCCGGATTCAAGGCATCCCTGTGCGTCCCTGCAGCGTCGGAAACAGTCTCCCCGGACTTTCGGTTCTGTTCCACTCCGGAGGTGTCTTCTCCTGCCGCGGCTTTTCCATCCTTCCTCTTTTCTCCACTGCGCGCCCGGCCCTCCAGAGACCGCCCGGCGGCACGGCGAAGCTCCTCGTCTTCCAACAGGGTATCTTTTCCCCGATCCGGTATCTCATACTGTCCCACGAGAACGCGCTTATAGGTGTCGATCATCTCCTTGGGGCTTCCCTCCCCCAGGAGATTTCCCTGATTCAGCAGAAAAACCCTGTCGCAGTACTTGCTGATGCTGCTCAGGTCGTGGCTCACAAAGACGATGGTCTTGCCCATCTTCTTAAATTCCTCGAATTTATGGTAGCACTTTGCCTGAAAGAACACGTCGCCTACGGAGAGCGCCTCGTCCACGATCAGGATCTCCGGCTCGATATTGATAGCAACTGCGAACGCCAGCCTCACAAACATGCCGCTGGAATAGGTTTTGACCGGCTGGTACACATAATCTCCGATATCGGCAAACTCCAGGATCGACGGGAGCTTTTCGTCGATCTCTTTCTCAGAAAAGCCCATCATCGTGCCGTTCAGATATACGTTTTCCAGTCCGCTGTACTCCTGGTTAAATCCCGCGCCCAGCTCCAAAAGGGCCGATATCCGGCCGTTTACATGAACCTCCCCGGAGGTGGGATTCAGCACGCCGGTGATGATCTTCAGAATCGTGGATTTGCCGGAGCCGTTAGTGCCGATGATGCCCACAGTCTCTCCCGGGTAAATCCGGAAACTGAGATCGTTCAGCGCATAATGGAGCTTATAGTTGGCTTTTCTGCGCAGGCCAAAGGCCTCCTTGACCCGGTCAAAGTTCCGCTCGTACAGTTTATAGATCTTTTTTACATGATTCACTTCTATGGCGGGAGACTCTGCCTCCCGCGCCGTGTTCCGCTCTTCTTCCATGCTCCTTGTCATCCCGTCACTGTGTTTCTTCCACTACGCACATTATGGCTTCTTTTTTATACCAATTTGCCATAAACCGATTTGCTTCATTATTGGGGTCTGCCGATAATTCACCCGCAAAAATCGGCGATGGTATGAAATGATAAGGAGGTACTCCTACTACGCTGCCTCCCTGTTTGATCATTTCCACCCTCTTCAGATATTCCTTGTGGAACTCATTGGCCTCGCCCGTGTGGACAAAGTGATACGCGCAAAACGAAGAATAGTCCCTTGCCTGATAGGGATCCAGCGAAAATACCAGCAGCATGAATGCTGCCACCGCCAGATAATGAACCAGCGGAATCCCTTCTCCGCCTCCCTTGTATCGTTTCCTCAGCGTCCGGGCTGCCGCCGCTGCCCTGCCTTCCTTTTGGGTTTGATTCTGCAGCCATCCCAGCCAGTACACCGTATTAAGCAGCAGAAGAATCTGGTAAGTGATCTTTACCGCGTTCAGCGTTCTTCCAATTCCCTCATGACCCATTGCGTAAAAACTGGGTGTAAAACCTGTTGCGTAAAAGCAGAAGGACCAAAGCAGGATCAATCCGGGGTATGAGAATGGAAAAGATATTTTTTTCACCATCCTCCAGATGACCGGCGCCAGCAATATCAAAAACAGCACCGTCCTAATACCTGTAAAACCCCACATATTGCGAAATGCCGCCAAAAAAGACTGCACTATGGAATCCACAGGCCCCAGACCGGTAAAATTTGCCTGCCGGACATTGTTGCCGGGAGCCGATACATTTTTGTAAAATCCAAATGCATACACCGCGAGAGAAGGCAGCAAGAGCAGGGTCCGCAGGCGGCGGAGCAAAATTCCCAGAGCAATGATACTGACGATCAGGATAAGTCCCTGCAGCGTTGTCACATAATTGGAGCCTCCGCCTATAACAGCTCCCAGAACAGCTAGCAAAGACAAAATGACAGCATTCAACTTTCCCTTCCCCGCAAGCAGCCGGATCCAGACCGCGGCGGTCAGCATCAGCATCGAGTGCATTCCCACATAGTGGATGCCGGAATTGTACCAGTAAAAACCCGCCCTGTCACTGTGAATAAATTCCACCAGGATGGCAGCGGAAGCAGCGGACAGGATCACAGCGGAAGAGATGTCCGCCTTCAGCACCTTTCTCAGGCATGTCCAGCTCAGCACAAAGGCCGAAGCGGTCAGAAGACAGATCAAAAACATCGGCCCTGCAAAATAGAGGGATTCATTCCAGGCCAAAGGCGCGATCGCCATAAAAAAGCAGGAAGAAAAGGTTCCCTGCCACGCATACCACTGGGTTTTTACACAGTATAGCGCTCCCTTCCAGGCATTGGCCAGCGTGTAGTCCAGGGACAGAAAACTCCTCACGCTTTCAGCATATCCGTAATCGTCATACCAGGGTATCGTGTAGATCGCGATCCGCAGCAGCGGTACGAGCAAAAGAAGCATCGCCGCCACCGCCAGCACGGCCACCAGCCTCATGTCCGGTTTCCATAACCCAATCTTTTTGATTTTCTCCCACAAAGTTTTCATCTTTTCTCTAATGCCTTTCTACCGTTTTACAGGGTATCCGTTCAGTCCGATATATTCGCAAAGCTGCGCTGGCGCGGGCCGGCCTATAATCTATAATCCTATAACACATCCGCAAAATGAACCTTAAGACGCTTAAAAATCACCACGCCAATTCCAAACAGGACAACCGTTGCGATCCAGAAGTACATCGTGGAGAAGAAATCCTGAAAGAACCATTCCCGCCGATAGACCGCGCTCCTGTACCCCTCAACAATGTAGACGAGAGGATTCAGTTTTACAAAAATCACCCACTTTGACGGGAGACTGTTGATATCCCACAGAATCGGCGTCGCCCAGATACCGATCTGCAGGACAATGTTGATAATCTGAGACAAATCCTTAAAAAACGCCACAATAGCGCATGTGGAGTAACTCAAAGCAAGGACAAAGACAAACAGACAAGCGCTGTAATAAAAGATCTGAAGCGTATACACAGTAGGGTAATAACCGTACATCGCCGCGACGATCAGGAGAACCAAGATAAAAAAAGCGTGGATAAAGGTGGCGGCGATCACTTTTATAACCGGCAGTATGCTGATCTTAAAGACCACTTTCTTCACCAGATAATCGTATTCCCGCAGCGCATTTGTCCCATTGTTCCAGGCCTCGCTGAAAAAGAACCATGGCACAAGTCCCGCCGTGAGGAACAGTACAAAGGGCGCTTCCTGCGTCCTTGACGCTCCCGGCATTACTACCTCAAAGACCACATAATACATTGCCACCGTTATAACCGGCTGGACCATGGCCCAGACCGCGCCCAGATAGGAACCTGCGTACCGCTTTTTAAAATCGTTTTTTGCCAGCTTCCAGATCAGGTGCCTGCTCTGATACAATTCCGCCGGAAGCGTCGTAAATTTATCGTATCCCGTCGCAAAAATCACACAGGAAATCAGGATCACCACACAGGAGATCAGCTTTTTCAGCAGTTCCTCCCGGGGATCAGCGGCAGGGCCGCGGTTCTGGTGAAGGACTATGACCACCGCCATAAAAAACCCCGCCAGACAGAATATCGTAATCCCACCCTTTTTGCCAAGCTTCATTTGCTATTACCTTCCGATCCCGTGTTCCTTTTTGTACTCTGCGATGCCGCCCCACTTGGTGTCACGGTCGGAGAAGATCAGCTCCATATCCTCCGCGATGGGCCAGTCGATCCCGATGTCCGGGTCGTTGTAGGCCAGTCCGCCCTCGTCCCCCGGGTGATAGAAATCGCTGCACTTATAGCAGAACTCCGCGTAATCGGACAGCACCAGAAAACCGTGGGCAAAGTTCTTGGGGACGAAAAACTGCTTCTTATTTTCCTCGGAGAGGACGACCCCGAACCACTTTCCAAAGGTTTTGGACCCCTCCCGGAGATCCACCGCAACGTCGAAGACTTCTCCCCGGATCACCCGGACCAGCTTGTCCTGGGGAAACTGCTTTTGAAAGTGAAGCCCCCGGATCACGCCCCTCTTGGATGCGGACTGATTGTCCTGCACGAAGATCTGGGGGATCCCCGCCTCCTTAAAATCGTTGTACTGATACGTCTCTATGAAGTATCCTCTCGCATCCCCATGTACCTGAGGCGTAATGATCTTCAGGCCCTCGATCTCACAGGTCTCCACCGTAATCTGTCCCATCGTCCTTCCCCTTTGCTGTTTTTTTGTCGGGCAGGTTCCTTCCGAACCGCCTCTCTCTTCTTCCCGGCTCCCTCTGATCCGGTGTGTTCGCCCGGCGCCGCCCTCCGCGCTCTCTGATCCTGCGCTTTTGCCGGGCAGCCTTGCCCTGCTTTTCTTCCGGGCGCTTATTCCTTTATTCCTCGTATTTCCCGCCTTTTTCTTTTAGCGGCGGTTCGTTTACAGGCTGCCATCCCTGTCAGGCACTTTTACGCCTTGTCATCGGTAGCTGATATCCAGATCCACATTCCCGTCGATTCCGTCGATGGAACCCTTGGAGGTATGCTGCCACATCTCGTAGTACCCATCATATGTGGGAGCACTTCGATATTCCGCAAGCCAGATCACATACTTTTCCAGCTTGCTCACATCGACACGGGTCTGGTACCAGTTCTTGCTGGCGTACACGCCTGCGGTATAGCCCGCGTTCCGAATCGTCCGGCAGAACGCCTCGCAGACAAGGGTTCTGGTCTCCACATCCAGGCCGTCCGCCCTGCCGTTTCCTCCGGCCCCCTCCGTATCGATAAAGATGGGGTATTCCGGGGAAAAATCCCGGATGAGCTCCAGCACCATGGAAGCTTCTTCCACCGCCTCCACCTCGTTCGTGGCCTGGGTGAAGAAATACACGCCGGTGGGGATCCCTGCCGCCGCGGCCCCCCGCATATTGCTTTCAAAACAGGGGTCTTCAATCAGTGCCCCAACGGTGGATCCTCGATAGCCCGCCCGGATGATGGCAAACTCCACGCCGGCCTCTTTCACCCGCTGCCAGTCGATATCTCCCTGCCACTTTGAGACGTCGATGCCTACTTTTGTCTTCTTGGTACCCTGCTGAAGGTCTCGGATCTCCGAGCCATCCGCCTCCTGCTCTGCCTCCCGGCCGCCGGTATCCTCCGCCTCCGCGTCGATCTCATCCTCCGTCTTGATCAGAAGGGAAATATCCTCGATGGGGATATACTCCACCTTTTCCTTGACGCGGACGCGGGTCTCGTTTTCAGGAACCCGGTAACCCTCTATGGGATTCAGGGAGACGTAGTACTCCCCGGCATTCAGATCCCCGATATAGATGACTCCGTCCTGGTCCAGATCCTTGAAATCTCCTATTCCGTCCAGCGTCACATAAAAACTCTCTCCCGTCACCACCCTGTCTTCCTGATCCAATATCTGGATTCTCAGATCCTTTTCCACAGAAGTGACAAAGAGGGAGAGCCGATTGGACTGATCCATAAGTTCATCCAGGAAAGCGTTCCTCTCCGGATCAAAAAAAGTACTGTCCGTTTCAAAAGCGGAGAGATCCGTGCCGATCTGGCCCGGAAGCCCCTGCTCCGCCTCTGATCCCGACCCGGCAGTCCCTCTTTCCGTACTCTGGAGACTTCCGCCCCGGGAGTTCCCGCTGCTGTCCCGGTTCAGCAAAATCACCAGGAAGGACACCAGAAGGACTGCCGCCAGGGATACCAGGATGGTAATCTTTTGCAGCCTAGAGTCCATTTGCAACCTCTACCAGATATTTGCCGTAATTGGTCTTCATCAAAGGCTCCGCCAGCTTTAAGAGCTGATCCTTATCTATAAATCCGCGCTTATAGGCGATCTCCTCGATACAGGAGATATACAATCCCTGTCTCTTCTGGAAGGCCGCCACAAAGTCGGAGGCGTCCAGCAGCGCGTCGTGGTTTCCGGTGTCCAGCCAGGCAAAGCCCCTGCCCAGGGTCTCCACATGAAGCTTTCCCCTTCTCAGATATTCATTGTTGACGCTGGTGATCTCGATCTCTCCCCGGGCGGATGGCTTCACATTCTTCGCGATATCCACCACATTGTTATCGTAGAAGTACAGCCCCGGCACCGCGTAGTTGCTCTTGGGGTTGGCGGGCTTTTCCTCGATGGAAAGCGCCTTGCCGCTCTCGTCAAACTCCACCACGCCGTACTCCCTGGGATCACGGACATAATAGCCGAAGATGGTAGCGCCGTCTTCCCTGGCGGCGACCTCCCTCAGCACCCTGGAAAAACTCTGTCCATAAAAGATATTGTCTCCCAGAACCAAGGCCACCCGATCGTCTCCAATAAACTTTTCTCCGATGATGAAAGCGTCCGCCAGGCCTCTGGGGTACTCCTGCACCGCGTAGGAGAACTCCATGCCGAGCTGGTTCCCGTCCCCCAAAAGCTCTTCAAACACAGGAAGATCCCGGGGCGTAGAGATGATCAGGACTTCCCGGATCCCCGCCAGCATCAGCGTGGACAGCGGGTAATAGATCATCGGCTTATCATACACCGGCATGATCTGCTTGGAGACCGCCTTGGTGAGAGGATAAAGTCTGGTGCCGGAGCCCCCGGCCAAAATGATTCCCTTCATACTATAGTAGTCTCCTTTTCCTTAGGACTGATACATTTCAGAGTAATATTTCTGGTAATCGCCGCTGGTCACGTTCTTCATCCAATCCTCATGTTCACAGTACCAGGCGATGGTTTTTTTGATCCCTTCCTTAAACATGGTCTCAGGCTCCCACCCGATCTCCGCCTTGATCTTGTCGGGAGCGATGGCGTACCTGCGGTCGTGTCCCTTGCGGTCCTGCACATAGGTGATCAGATCCCGGTTGATATGAGCCTTCCTGGGATCGCTGTCGGGAAGCATCTCCTGGAGGGTCTCCAGAATGATCTCTATGATCTCAATATTTCTCTTTTCGTTGTGTCCGCCGATATTATAGGTTTCGAAGAGCCTGCCCTTCTCCTGCACCATGTCGATGGCCTTGGCGTGATCCTCCACATACAGCCAGTCGCGGACGTTCCTTCCGTCGCCGTAGACGGGAAGACTCTTTCCCTGAAGGGCGTTGTTGATCATCAGGGGGATCAATTTCTCCGGGAACTGGTAAGGACCGTAGTTGTTGGAGCAGTTTGTGATGTTCGCCGGGAAGTGATAGGTGTCCATATAGGACCTCACCAGCATATCCGAACTGGCCTTGCTGGCGGAATAAGGGCTGTGGGGAGAGTAGGGCGTCGTCTCATAGAAAAAGGCGCTGTCGTCGTCCGGGAGGGAACCGTACACCTCATCCGTGGAGACATGCAGAAACTTCTTGTCCTCCTTAAATGTGCCGTCTTCCTTTTCCCAGGCTGTCTTTGCGCAGTTCAGCATCACCGCGGTGCCCATCACATTGGTCTGCACAAAAACCTCGGGATTGCGGATGCTCCTGTCCACATGGCTCTCCGCCGCAAAGTGCACCACCCGGTCGATATCGTTCTCCGCGAAGATCTTTGAGATGGCTTCCTTATCGCAGATGTCCGCCCGGATGAAAGTATAATTAGGAAGATTCTCCACATCCTTCAGGTTTTCCAGGTTGCCTGCGTAAGTAAGGACATCTACGTTTATAATGCGGATGCTGTCCCCGTATTTCCGAAACATGTAGTGGATATAATTGGAGCCGATAAATCCGGCGCCCCCCGTCACCAAGTATGTTCTCATAATTTCCCTCGCTTATCTGTTTTATTTATTTTCTTATGATAGCTCCCGGCCGATACGCTGATCCAGCGTTCTGACCGGGAGCTGTCCAAGCCGTTCTGCGGCCAGGTGTCCCGCCCCGCGAAATTCCGGCAGTACAGATTTTTAATATCCCATATAACTCAGATTCATGTCCACGTCCCCGCTGATCCCGTTGATCGAGCCGGTGGATTTGTACTGCCACATATCATATCTTCCGGTGTAGGTCGGGGTCGAAGCATACTGGGCAAGCCAGATGCGGTACGCGCCCAGCTCGCTGGCGTTGATCTTTTCGGTAAACCAGTTCTTGTTGGCGTAAACCCCCGCGGTGTATCCCGCGTTCTGGATGGTCTGGCAGAAGGCCTTGCACACCTGGGTTCTGGTCTCCTTGCTGATCTTATCCCCGCGGCCGCCGCTGGCCTCCACATCCAGGAAGATAGGATAACTCAGCTTGTAGTTCTTTACCTTTTCCAGGACATAGGACGCCTCATACACGGCCTCCACCTCGTCCACTGCCTGGGTGAAGAAGTAAACGCCGACCTTCAGTCCTGCATCCGTGGCCCCCTTGATGTTTGCCGTAAACTTTGGATCTTCCACCAGCATACCCTGGGAGGATCCCCGGTACCCGCAGCGGATAATGACGAAAGTCACACCGGAATTCTTAACTGCCTTCCAGTCAATGGTTCCGTTCCACTTGGACACGTCAATGCCAAGCACACCGTTTCCGCTCATCAAAACGCCGTCCGGTCCAAAGTTGTATTTTGCCCCCTGAATCACCTGCTCACCGGTCACATACTGGCCTTCCGCGGTATAATAATATACTTTTCCGTCAAGGGTCTGCCAGCCGGTATATTTCACGCCGCTCTGAACAAAAAATTTGACGTCGGAATAATAATCTGCGTACACTGCTTCCCTATACGCATTGTTCTCCATGACGTAAAGCGTACGTCCGCCATTGTCGAGAAGCTTCGTCGTCCTGTCATTCTTCGGATGGGGCTTAATGGTAACGGCACACTTAGCGCTCACCGTCTCCCCGCCCTCCTGGTAACTCACGTTCAAGGTACAACTCTTCTTTTCCGTCAAAACCTGGGGCGTGAGAGTCAGCTTTACGGTAAAGCTGCCGTTTGCTCCCATGGCAAACTCTTTCTTCGTCACCACAGCCACTGCGGAATCGGAGGTTTGGGCGGTCAGATTCACATTGTTTCCCAGATCCTCTGCCTTCAGCATGCTGTTGCTTACGGTAACCGTAACCTCGAGAGGCTTGTCCTCCGAATAGGCCAGCAGTTCCGTCTTGTCAAGGGACATCGTCAGCGCGGGCTTTTCCGTAACTTTCACCGAAATGTCCTTGGATGCTTTGACCTCGGCACCGGTTTCCGGCTGATACGATGCTGTCACAGTTATTTTTGTCTCGCCGACACCCACGGCGGTGATATTGATTACAGCCTCTCCGTTCTGCGTTTCCGAGGCAACCGCCGTTGCCACATTTCCATTAGCTGTGCTGCAGGAAATAGCAATGTTCTCCGCTTGCGCACCTTCCGTCTGCACAACAGCCTTCACGGAAGCCTTTTCCGCAGTCACGCTTCCATCCCCTGCCTTCATAACCTGCAGGTTCTTCTGCTCAGCGTCCAAAGAAAGGGTGAGTTTTACTTCCGGCGAAACGCTGGGTTCCGTCGAGGGCGTAGTACTGGGCTCTGTCGTGGGCTCGGTACTGGGCTCCGTCGTGGGCGTGGTGCTGGGCTCTGTCGTGGGCTCGGTGCTGGGCTCTGTCGTGGGCTCGGTACTGGGCTCTGTCGTGGGCTCGGTGCTGGGCTCCGTCGTGGGCTCGGTGCTGGACTCCGTCGAAGGGCTCTGGCTGGACTCCGTCGAAGGGCTCTGGCTGGACTCCGTTGAAGGATCAGTACCGGGATCCGGCGAAGTCGTAGTGTTGGGATCCGGCGTGGACTCGGTGTTGGGATCCGTGGAAGGACTCGGGTTCACCTCATTGGTAACCCTCCTAAACGCCTTGGCGACCTGAATCGGCTGTGTCAAAGGATCCGGAATCGCACTCTTAAGCACTTCCACATAAGTATTTCCCGTGGAGGTGCTGGGCACCCAGGCCACAGTATCCGTCAGGGAAGATTCCTCGCTCGTCTCATTCTTCTTGGTGTCTTCCTCGTTCGCGTTGATTTCGCTCTCTTTCTTACCCTCTCCGGTAACGTCGACTTTCTTATATTCAATATTGCTCTTTACCGTTACCGTCTGGGCAGTTGCGGGAAGTACCAGATTGGAATATTTTTCTTCCTCCAGTGTCTTTAAGGCAATCGAATACTTTCCCGCAGTGATATTTTTTTCATAGATGATTCCGTCCAAGTCGGAATCCGTCCAATCCTCCACCGTTCCATCCGGCTTTGTGACCTCCGCTACAAACCGCACATTTCCGATCAGCTTCGACGATTCGCGGTTACAGAACTTAATCTTCAGGTCATTCTTGACCGAGGTCAGTGTCATGACAACTGCCACAGTAGTAGTCAGATCGCTTTCATCGTAATCGGAATCCAAATCATCCGCATTTATATCAGCGTTATTCGCGTCGGCAATCTTCTGCATTTCCGCGTTTGCAACCGCCGCAATTCCCTTGCCGCCGATCAGCTCAATGCCCTGTATCTGATTTCCGACAGAAAGGAAATCGGGTTCTTTATTCCCCTGTGATCCGGAGCGGAACAGAAAGATGCCGACAACTACTGCCAACAGCACTACTGCCACGCCGCTGAACGCTATGGCACCGTCAATTACACTTGCTCTCTTCCGTCTGTTTCTCTCTTTCTCCCGTTCCTTTCTGCGCTCCAGCTCCCTGTATATTTCTTCCTCTTCCGTGTTCTCCGTTTCGTCTTCTATATACTGGATATCCGAGGAATTCCTACCTTCATACTCCTCCTCATAGCCTGTTCCATCCAAGGCTTCCACATCATCGCCGTATCCGATTTCCTCCTCGTACTCTCCGTCCTCGTCATACCCGGTCTCTTCCGCGTATTCCCCAGCGCTTTCCTCCGGCTCTTCCAGATACTCTATACCGTCGTCAGAGTCCTTGTCCTCCAAATATTCTCCACTCTCATATTCTGATTCTTCCTCGTACTCTCCGTCCTCGTCATACCCGGTTTCTTCCGCGTATTCCCCAACGATTTCCTCCGGCTCTTCCAAATACTCTATACCGTCGTCAGAGTCCTTGTCCTCCAAATATTCTCCACTCTCATATTCTTCCTCGTACTCTCCGTCCTCGTCATACCCGGTCTCTTCCGCGTATTCCCCAGCGCTTTCCTCCGGCTCTTCCAGATACTCTATGCCGTCGTCAGAGTCCTTGTCCTCCAAATATTCTCCACTCCCATATTCTGATTCTTCTTCGTACTCTCCGTCCTCGTCATACCCGGTTTCTTCCGCGTATTCCTCAGCGCTTTCCTCCGGCTCTTCCGGATACTCTATACCATCATTGGATTCCACATTCTCCTGATATTCCCCGTCGTCATATCCCGATTCTTCCGGATACTCCTCGCTGCCAGCCTCCTCCGATTCCCCGGCGGATTCCACAGAATACTCTGCAGGCGCCTGCTCCGGTTCCTCATCCACGCTGTCTTCATAATCCCCGTCTCCCATCTCTTCGTAGGAGAAATCTTCATCTTCCCAATCATATCCTCCACGGCGATTTTCTTCCCAGTATGCCGACGGCTTTTTGGTGTGTCCGAAAATCCTTTTCATAAAATCTGTCCTTTCATATACGCGTATAGGCCATGGACATAAAATCCATTTCTTTTTAAAGTTAGACATTTTATTGTTCATTTTATCATGCTCATTATAACATCACCTTTTCAACACTTCAAGAGATAACCCCATTTCTTCAGAATTTCTTAAATTTTACCCAAAATTTTCTTCAGACCGCCTGCAGATACGCTGTCTCACATTTCTTTAGATTTTCTTAATTTTTTCTAATATTATAGACTTTCTCTTCATATAATTGTAAGATAAACGTAGTCTTGAGCTTAATTACTTACAAAAACCTGCTAAAAGGAGCCTATGATGAAAAAAGACAAATCCCCTGCCGAAGGAGCAAGGTCGAAAACCTGGCGGGACTATCTTCTGAATCCCCACACATTCTTTTTCCTTCTGTTTGTGGTCATTATTTTAATTATTGTATTTCGGATCTCCAAATGGGGAAACCGAATCAGTTCATACGAGTTTTTTCAGGAAAATCCTTTGATCCAGGAAGGTGCGGAGGCCTATGACGTCATGGCGCCAAAGACGGACGAAAACGGGAACATAATCGCAAACAAAAGCCCTCACACCATTCTCTTCTTCGGGAACTCCGTGTTTGCAGATGACCGAGGCTCAAAAGACAACGTGGTCAATATGATCGCCGAGCGGACCGGTTCCACCGTCTACAACTGCTCCGTCGGCGGCAGTTACCTGGCGTCAGGAAATTTCGACATGAAAAAAGACCGATCCGGGCTGGACGTCTACAACTTTTATTTTTTAATCCTTTACCTGAACTGGTGGGAGCGGCTTGATTACTTTGACTGGCTGGAATCCAATCCCGAAGCCAATCTTCTCCCCGAAACCCAGGAAGTCCGCCATACTTTGGAAACCATTGACATGGATACCGTGGACACCATCGCCATCCTGTACGACGGAAGCGATTACCTTGCCGGACATCCCCTGGTCAATCCCGACGATTCCTCAGACGTCACCACCTTCACCGGGAACCTGGAGGCCGGCATCGATGTACTCCAGAGGGAATACCCTCATATCCGCATAATTGTCATGTCCCCCACTTATGCCTTCGGGCTGGACGAAAATGGCGATTATGTCAGCAGCGATACCATATTCTACAATGAGGAAGAGCGGCCTTTGAGCGCTTACATGCTCCAGGAATGTTTGTCTTCCGTCAACCATAATGTCACGTTCATAGACAATATTTACGGCACCTTCAACGAGGATGAAGCCTCTGAATACCTGACCGATCATCTGCACTTAAACCAGAAAGGCCGGGAAAAAGTCGCAGAGCGGTTCATCCAGGCCCTGAATTACTATGACGAATAACGATTAAGACCCTGCGGCGGCCGGCATCCCCGGTCTGCAGGGTCTTCTCAGTTTCTGTTTCCAAGCATCCGCTCCATAAGCGCCGGACCGTTTTCCTTGAGCCACCTGCGTCTCTCCCGGTAATCCGGCATTTCTCCCTCCACCAGTTCCCAAAATCGTCTGGAATGATTCATCTCCAGCCTGTGGCAGAGCTCATGGACCACGACGTAATCTGCAACCTCCGGCGGCGCCAGCATCAAAAGACAATTGAAGTTCAAATTTCCCTTTGCGGAACAGCTCCCCCAGCAGGTTTTCTGGTTGCGGATCGTAATCCTGCCGTAGGACACACCGAGCCGCTCAGCGTACCACTGAACCCTTGCCGGCAGAACCTCCAATGCCCTGTCGGCAAGCCGCTGAAGTTCCTCCGCGGCGAGATACCCCGACCGGGCGCACTCTTCCTCTATGCGGGCAAGTCTCTCCATCTGCTTGAAAATCCAACCTTTTTTCTCCTCCAGTACTTGCCTGATCTCTCTGTCAGGAACCCCGTACGGCGCTTTCACAGACACACAATTTTCCCTCTGAACAGATATAGAGATGGACTTACGCCTGCTTTTGACCACCGAAATATTCCATTCCTCCGGAAGCATCTTTTTATCTCCCTCGCTGTCTTTTTCTGCCTGCTGCCTATTCTCCGGCATCGCAGTTGATTTTTATCTTAACTCCTGAAACTTTCCGCTCCCCGCGCCCGGCTCCTGAATACACGTTTTTTCACTTTCCCTCCGCGGAGAAAAACACATTGAAATTCATGGTGGTATCCATATAGATCACATATTCCCCCACCTTGCCGAAGAACCGGTAGTCATAGTCCTCCATCCTGCCGTTCAGGACCTTGTCCTCTGAAAGGATCACATAATGACATTCCATCTCCTTCGCCAGTTCCGCCACCCTCTCCACGTCAACCTCGCTCTTTAACAGTTCCAGGTAAAGGTCATTCGTCCAGGGATACAAAATCGCGTCTCTTCCATACGGCATACACACCACCGGGGAATACTGGCGGACATACGTCAAAAATTCCACTGGAAAAGCAGCCCGTATCTCTCTCCCCTCCACCCGGATCCGGTCGCAGATCTCCACTACCTCCCAGGGGACATGGTAAATGTTTTCAGCCCGGGAAAACAGAGGATTCCGATATACCAAGTTTCCGGAAATCATAATCAGAACGGCAGCTGCAGCCGCAAGGCACACCCGTCCCCGGCCCCTGCCCAGCCGACACAGGCGTACGGCACAGTATGCCAGGGTAGGGGACATAGGCGCCATCCACAGCATTCTAAAATAGATCTCCTGCCCGAGAAATTTCTCGAACAGCCGGGCAAACAGCGGGTTAAAAAAAAGCAGAAGCACGATAGACGGCACATACAAAAACAGTATGCGGACCGGTTTGTTCTTTTCTTTGAGAAAGAGAAAAAGCACCGCCGCCAAATACAGGATCAGGATCGTGCCGCTCCCCAAATATTTGTAAAAAGTTTCCAATATCATTCTTCTCTCCTACAACAGTACATAAAGACAGGCAAAGAGCACCGGCGCCGCCACGCAGAGCGAAGTCCCCACCAGCAATCCCCATCTATGATAGGCCAGCACAGCACAGACCGTGAAAATCCCCAGAAGCAAACAGACCAGAAGGCTTCCCAGAGTACTGCAGAGACAGCCCGCGGTCATGGTCAGCCCCAGAAGAACCCAGGACATTTTTTTCACTTTTTCCCCCTGCTCCAGCTTTTCCAGCATGACAAACATTTGATAAAACAGAAAGGGTATGATCAGATTTGCCAGCACGGACTTTCCCTGGGCTCCCCGCACCAGCAAAAAATTTTCCGCGGAAAAAAGAGAATACCCGCCAAAGAGAACCAGCAGCGCTGTAAAGCACATAAAAAGCGGCATCTCCCAATCCCTGTCTGTCTTTTTTCCCCCCAGCAGCTTTCTTCCTATAAGATAATACACGCAATATGTCATGGGAACCAGCAGCAGCGGGAGCGTTACATGGGCTGTCGCCGCCCCGGAAAAGCCGGAAAACCCGGAGATCACGGAAACCCACATGGGGAGAGGAGCCAGCGCATGTCTGGCATCCAATCCCACAGTTTCTCCCGTATATGGATCCTTAAAATACATGAATTGATCTGAAACGCCGTTTGTGGCCACCGCCACATAATAGGCGTCGTCCCCCTCGTCATAGGCCAGATAACACAACAGGAAGAGCTGAACCCCTAACAGCAGAGCAAATACCGTCCAGAGCGCCACCCCGGCCCGGCTTTTCCGGCCGGACAGCTTCTCCTTATCGGCCGCAGACATCTTCTTCGATTTTCGGCGCCGGATTGCTGCAGCGATCCCCGCCAGCAGCACAAGCACCCCCACATAGGAAAAAAAGAATCCCTCCATTTCGCTGAAAGTACGCTTCGCTAAAATAGCCGGCACACAGATACACTGGAATCCTGCCCATAGCAGGATCTGACCTGAAATCCAGCAGAAGGGCAGTCTGATGTTTTTTTCCTCCAGCGGAATAAAAAGCGTTCCCGTCCACAGGGAAACCGCTGTCATCACTATCAACGTCACCAGAATTTTAACTGCACTCATCATGATTGCTCATCCGTCCCTATTTCCCTGATCACTCTGAAACACATCCACGCAAACCAAAGCACCGCAACCGCCATGCTGTTTTTACAATCCATTCTTCCCTGTCCCTGCATGGTGTACCAAATACAGATCCAAATCCCCATCGCTCCGCAGACCAATCCTGCGGAGATCTCTTTTTTTAGCTTTTTCTTCTGAGGAGCGATCCCTGCAGTACACAGACGGGCCATAAGCCCCAGAACCGCCGTCAGCCCCAATCCCAGGACAAAACAGCAGCTTCCATATCTCACCGCGAGAGCTGTGAGAAAAGGCGTCTGCCGTCTCATCACATCATAATTTCCCCTCGCATAAGAGTCATAATATGACATTCTGAGATACACTCTGCCGAAAACCGGAGCAAAACCGTATCCCAGCAGATCCAGAGCGATGTCACTGACAATTTTTTCCCTATCGTCCGCCCAGCCGAGGCCAACCATCTCCAGATACAATCTCCTGACCGTCCGGTCATCGAGAGCGCTCTCGATCTTCCTCCCCATAACCAGGTCAATCCCCTCGCTGCCGCTCATACACGTTTTGAGATCCTCCTGGGATATGCGGGATCTCAGCTCCCAGGGCCAGTTCCCGTAATAAACCTGCAGCGTTCCCCCGCAGAATCTCCGCATCATCGCTCCCTCAAAGGTATTTTCCATCCGGCCGTACGCGCCGGTCTGCGCAGTCAATTCTGCAGCCAGGGGCGTAAGTCCCAGAAAAACAGCAGCCAGCAGCACAACCCCCAGATTTTTCCGAAGATTCCCCCTGTCGGATTTCAGAATACTCAGAATACCGTACAAAATCACCGGAATAACTCCAATCCAGCGATATTCCGGCATCAAAAGCGTTTCCGCCAGCCAGAGGATTCCCAGCTCCGCCTCTGCCTTGGCGGAAATTCTCACGGAAACGCTTCCGTCCGCTTCCCGGCCCCAGGCCCCCCTGAGAAATACTCCCAGCTGCAGCAGAAGAAGAGATCCTGTCAGCGAACAGGGCAGGACCGCCAGATGACACTGCATTGCCACAGGTACCGTCACGAGAACCAGCGCGCCCCAATGCGTCAAAAGAGCAGGGGGAGTGCTCTTAGAATTTCCTCCAAGAGACAGAAGACATTTTAAAAAAAAGAAGGCTGAGGCATACCCCGCGCCGAGCTGCAGGAGAGAAAGCAGACAGTAATACGGCACGGGAACCACCGCAGCAGCTCCCCGCGCCGCACGAATCAAAAGGGGGTACAGAATCCCCGTATAATCGTCGCAGACCAGGCTCTCACTGACATTCACCAGAAACAGGCTGTCTCCATATTCCTGAAAAGAGGAAATATTACAGAATATCCACAGGAGACCCAGCACGGCCTGGACAGTCAAGCCTATGAACAATACCCTGCCGATCACCGCAGAGAGATGTCTCGCCGCCTTGCGCATACCTTCACCCCAGATAGAATTCCCTGACTTTTTCGCAGATATAGTCCACCTGCTCCATGGTCAGCCCATAATACATCGGCAGGCGCACCAGGCGCTCACTCTCCCTCGTGGTATATCGATCCTCTCCGTGGAACCGGCCGAATCTTTGTCCCGCAGGGGCAGTGTGGAGAGGCACATAGTGGGATACGGCATAGATGCCGTTCTGCGCTTTCAGATATTCATCCATAAAGACCTTGCGCTCCGCCCCGTCCTTCACCTTCAGATAAAACATATGGCCGTTGTGCACACATCCCTCCGGAACAACGGGGAGCTCGATCTTCCCCTGATCCGCCAAAGGTTTCAGCGACTCATAATAACGGTTCCAGATGGCCAGCCGTGCACTGTTGATCTCCTCCGCAATTTCCAACTGGGCGTACAGATACGCCGCATTCATATCGCTTGGCAGATAGGAGGAACCATAGTTGATCCAGGTATACTTATCGATCTTGCCCTGAATGAACTTGGTCCGGTTTGTCCCCTTCTCCCGGATAATTTCCGCCTCCTCCACATTCTCCGGATCCCGGATCAGCAGCGCGCCTCCCTCTCCCATGCTGTAGTTCTTTGTCTCATGAAAGCTGAAGCAGCCGTAATCCCCGAAGGTTCCAAGGGCCTTTCCCTTATAGGTGGCCATAATTCCCTGGGCCGCGTCCTCGATTACTTTCAGGCCGTATCTCCCGGCAATCTCCATGATCGTGTCCATCTCGCAGGCGACTCCGGCATAGTGCACCGGTACAATGGCGCGGGTCTTGTCCGTGATGGCTTCTTCAATCTTCTTTTCATCGATATTCATGGTGTCGGGCCGGATATCCACAAACACCGGCACCGCACCGCGCAGCACAAAGGCGTCCGCCGTGGAGACAAACGTGTACGACGGCATGATCACTTCGTCCCCCGGCTGGATATCCGCCAGGAGCGCGGCCATCTCCGTAGCGTGGGTGCAGGATGTGGTCAGCAGGCACTTTGCGGTCCCCGTCTTCTCTTCAATCCACTGACTGCACTTTTTCGTATAGGCGCCGTCGCCGCAGATCTTCTGGTTCCGCACGCACTCTTCCATATACTTCATCGCATTTTCCGCACAGGGCGGCACATTAAAATTGATCATAGTCTCCTCTTCCCAAAACACCTTTTTCTCTGTCGGGGCGTATCGCGCAAGATTCCCTGCCATGCCTGTTCACACGGGCACGGGCCCCATGCCGTCCCAGCATTATTTTCATTATAGTAAGAATCCCGGATATTGTCAAACCCGGGGCCGGGGATCGTTCAAAGCAGCCCGGGGAATAAGAACCTAGGGCTTCTTCCAGCTCCCCGTCACATTTCCCCGCACATTGTCGGTGACTTTGCTGATAATATACTTCGGCCGCCCCTTGACTTCCTCATAAATACGGGCAATGTAATGTCCTATGATCCCCAGGCTCAGCATAATGAACCCGCCGATGATCAGGACCAGCAGGATCACTGTGGTGAAACCTTCCACCGCATTTCCCATGAGATAGCGGGCCAGAGTCTGCACCGCAAGGATCACGCTGAAACCGATGGAGATCATGCCCATTATCGTCACGAGCTGCAGCGGAAGAGTGCTGAAGGAGGTGGCATTGGCAACAGCATACTTCATCAGGCTGAAGAAAGACCACTTGCTGGAACCGTACTTTCGTTCCTGCACCTCATACTCCACCGTCTTTGTCTCAAAACCGGCCCAGAAAGTCAGAGCCCGGAAGAAGGTATTCCGCTCCGGAAGATTCAGAAGCACCTGAACCACCTTGCGGTCCAGAAGCTTAAAGTCTGAAGAGGAACTCATATCCATCTTGATCAGACGGCTCATGATCCTGTAAAAAAGGCCCGCGGAGATTTTGTAGAAAAAATTCTCCCTTCCCCTTTTGGACTTGATGCCCTCCACGATCTCCGCCCCCTCCTGCCAGAGCTTCCACATCTCCGGGATCGCCTCAGGGGGATGCTGCAGGTCACAGTCCATCACCACCACCGCGTCCCCCGAGGAAAGTTCCAGGCCGGCAAAGATTCCGGCCTCCTTTCCGAAATTGCGCGAGAACTCCGCTCCCCGGATGCAGGGATTTTCTTTTGCAGCCTTGCAGATCTCCGCAAAAGTATTATCCCCGGAGCCGTCGCTGATAAAAATCAGCTCATAGTCTATTTTTTCCCGCTCAAAGAGATTCCTGAGCGTTTCCGCCGTGTTTGCGATATTCATCTCTTCATTATAGGCGGGCAGCACCACCGATAAAAGCGCCATAAGCTTTCTCCTTTTTTATGTTGCCGGCATCAATCCCTGTCGCTGTTCTCCGTCTTGACATACAGGATTCCGTCCACCACCTTTGTGGAATTCTTTCCCGGGAAACTGTCCATCTCCATATATTCCGGCGAGTAATAGATATCCCCCATCACTTCTGTATCCAGAATATTCAAAGTCGCTCCCAGGTAATACTTGATAAACGCTTCGTAGTTCTTCCCTGTGTAGAGAAGACTGTCCCCGGAAAGTCCGATCATATTTTCAGTCACCTTTCCGGTGAGGTCTGTGACGGGGAAGGCGTCATCCCCCACCACACCGATCATGGCGATGGGAATGCCCTGATAATATCCCGGCGTCTGCTCAATCCGGTCCAGAAGACGCAGACAGTAGGCATAGGTCTTTTCATACCGTTTTTCCAGATTAGTATAGGCGATATTGTCCGTCAGCGCATAGCAGAACAACAGCACCGCCAGAGCTGCCGCCGTCACCCACTGGAAACAGAGATCCGCGGAGCCGGCGTGTTCTCCCCCGGCAAAATAATGATCCACATAAGCCCCCATTCCGATCAGAAACAGCACCCACTGGTACCGCATCAAAAGATGATATGTGACTCCCGGGGATACAAGGAGAACACAGCTGGCCGCCAAGGGCAGGCAGACTGCCAGTCCCGCCAGCGTTCCGTAAAATCCCGCCCGTTTCCACCATTGTCCCTTCGCCGCCAGCCGGATAACCACATAAACCGCCGACGCTGCCAACGCCAAAAAAGCCGCTGCGGAAAAAGGGTTCTGAAACAGCACCCGTCCCCGGAGCGTAAAAGCGAAAAAGTCCCGATAAATCGTCCCAAGGGCGGCAAGGATTCCTTCTTTTCCTATCGTTCCCACGGAATTGATCCCCTGGTAAGAGGCGAGCTCCTTCCCCTGAAGCAGAAGCAGAACCCAAAGAATCACATAATAGAAGACCGCGCCCAGAACGCCCATGCCAAGATACTTCCCCATCTGCCCCAGGGCCCGTCCCCGGTTTTTTTTGAACGCTCCGTCCGTCTCCAGCAGAAGGATCTGATAAATGCACAGGAGCACCGCAAAGGGCAGATACGCCTGGTAAATACCCATACTGAAGGCCAGGCACAGCGCCCCCGGCAGAAAACCCAGCCGGTACTTTTTGGTAAGCGCCACCGCCAGAACCGCCAGAAACATGGCCATCATATAGCCGTCCAGAGTAAAGACATAGGCGAAGGTGGAAGCCAGCGCCGGAAACACCGCCAGCAGTCCGCCGGTCAGGCAGATTGTCAGAGGATTTTTCAACTCCAGGAGATCCGTCAGCACCGCCGCTGTCAGCCCCAGAAAAAAAAGTCCGATGAGGCCGATGATCCAGGGCACGGTAAAATAAGAGGAAAAACCGCACGCCACGGTCAAAAACCATCTCCCGGAAGTAATCATATTCTGGTCAAAGTACATGCTGGCCAGCCCGTCATGGTTTGGAATATCCGAGAGCATTGCCGGCAGATGAACCAGCAGTCCTGTAAAAAACGCCGCCAGAAACGCCGTCTTCTGACGCGGATCTGTTTTACTTTTGAGATTTTTGATAAGTTCCAAAGGAGTGTTCATGGATTTTCCTCCAGATAATCCGCTATGGCGGAGGCAATCTTCTCCCGCCCGGCGTCGTTGGGATGGATCCCGTCCCAGGTATACAGATTCCAGTCCTCCATTTTTTCATGGGGGTAAAAGTCATGGTAGAAGTCCAGGATCTCCACTCCGTATTCCCGGGCCACCTCCAGCTCTTTCTCCACGTAATCCTCCAAAACCCCGCCCCCAAAGCTATATTCCTCACAGGTAAAGCCGCGGTCCGGGTACCAGGAATAAGTTGGCGTGGCAAGCAGGATACGCGCCTCCGGATAGCGTCTCCTCAGCAGGCTTATAACCGTCCTCAGCGCGCCGGCATACGTAGTCTCGTTTAAGGAATTTTCCTCATCATCCACCGGAATGCCGCAGTGATAGTCGTTCATGCCAAAGTCCAAAAAAAGGATTCCGACGTCATCAAAATCCACGGCGTCTATCTCGTCAACCGTCCCTTCAAAATACCAAGTCACAGGCTCTGTCATTTTTACGCTCTGCTGTGCCAGAAAATCCTCCGATGCCACTGCCCTTGTCAGGACTGCCATGGAGAGTATATCCTGACTGAAATCCATGGTATTTTGTGTATTCTGCCTCGCCAGGCAGGTTCCACCGAAGGCTCCATCCAGAATTGTCAATCCGCTCTTTTCCTGAAGCCTGTCGCTCACGGAGCGGGTTCCCTGCATCTTTGCGAAGATGCTGTCCCCAAATATGACCATATCCGGAGATTGATTCTTATTTTCTTCCGAAAGAAAGATTCCGGCCAACAGCAAACCTGTAAAGAGCAGGACCGCGGCGATCCAGTACAGGACACTTTTATTCTTTGTTCTGTCCGGAGATCTCTCTGGCATACCACCCATTGTTCCCATCCTCCGCAATCCCACGCGCTCTCTGTCCCCACGTTTTCCGGTCCGGCCGCCCACAATTTTCCTGATCCGGCGGCTCTATCGCTCCCTCTCGATCCTGCCGTCCATCACCCGGTAAACCATATCGCACTTCTCAATGGTCTGAAGACGGTGGGCAATGATAAGAAGGGTCTTTCTCCCTTGAAAACGATTGATGGATTCCATAATAGCGGCCTCCGTATCGTTGTCCAAGGCAGATGTCGCCTCATCCAGGATCAATACCTCCGGGTCTGCATACAAAGCTCTCGCAATGCTGATTCTCTGTCTCTGGCCGCCGGAGAGCCGTATGCCCCTCTCTCCGATCCCGGTGTCCAGTCCTTCCGGAAGGCTCCTGACGAAATCGTCAAGCTGGGCCTCCCGGAGTACCTCCCAGACTCTCGCCTCATCAATCTCTTCCTCCGGGACGCCGAAAGCTACATTTTTGCGTATTGAATCGTCCAGCATAAAGATCATCTGCGGAATATAGCCCACGTTTTTCAGCCATCCGCGGTAATTCGTCATGATATCCGTGTTGTCCGCAAGGATTTTTCCTTCCCGGACTTTCAGAAGACCCAGCAGGATATCTACAACCGTGCTCTTCCCGGCCCCGGTGACGCCAACGATGCCCACGGACTTTCCGACGGGTATCTCCAGATCCGCATGGTCGAAGATCAGCCGGTCAGAGTTGGGATAAGCGTATGTGATGTCCCTCATCCGGATCGCCTCCTTCACCGGAAGCTTTTCCACTGGTTTCTTAAAGTCCGTAAAATCTACTTTTTCACCGCTGATCTCATCCTGAAGATTATCTGCGACACCCATAAAAAACGGTTCAAAATAAGCCAGGGAATTGATCTGGTTGTTGATGCGGTTTACACAGGGAAGCAGTACAAAAGCCGCTGCCGCCAGCGTGCTGAGCACAGCCATCATCTCTTCCGTGGAAACTCCGCTCAGCACCTGCACCATCATATATCCCACCAGAATGGTTACACAGACCGTCTCGATCAACAGTTTCGGAATATTGTTGTATAGACTGTACTTCTGCACTGCCTCCACATATCCCTTTCCGCACTTCCGGTACTCCTCTAAGAAATAATTTTCCTTCCCGGAAATCTTTACATCCTTGATCCCCTGAACCGTCTGGGAGATCCACTTAAAAAGACCGCTGTAATAATCCTGGTTGTCCTTTCCCGCCTTATACAGAATGGGTTTCAGGATCTTTTTGATCGCCAGCATCAGGATTCCCAGGGCAAGCCCCATGATGATCGTCATCACCCCGTTCGTCAAAAGGCAGTACGTCACCACAAAAACCGTTACCACGCTGTCTGAAAAGAGCTGCAGGAGCGCAAGGATCAGCGCGTACATATTGTTCACATCTGAGGTAATGCTTCTCTGTACCACCGCCGTGTCCGCGTTCAGATAAAATTCGTACCCTCTCCTCAGATAATTGCGCATCAGTCTCTCCGAGGTTCTGAACTGATTCGTATAGACAAAGGCATACATCAGTTTCTGTTGGATATACAGAAAACTGTTTTTCAATACATAGATCAGGATCAGCAGCGACATCACCAATACGGCAAAGCGCTTATAACTCCCGCCCCCCAGCAGAGCATACAAAGCACCCGCCAGCCGGCTGTTTTCCACCGCCTGGGGATCTATGACCAGATTGACCACGGAAACCAGGAGTCCTACGCCCGCCGTCTGCAGGAAAGCGCCGATCACCATCAAAAAGATCAGGCCGGCCATGGATCTCTTTTGCTTTCCGTCCAGCAGTTTGTTCATCTTCCGAATAATTTGTATCATTCCGATCTCCCAGGCACCGTGCCTCCCGTCCTATCCTGTTCCCGCACAGTGTACTTAAAAAAATAGATTTCCGAACTACCCTCTGACGCTTCAAACTATCATCCGCCGGGTTCCATGGCTCTACATGTTGATCTTTTCCCGTATCACATACTGGGGCGAGTTGTTCAAACTGATGTAGATCCTCCCGATGTATTCCCCGATCAATCCAAGCATCACCATGATCATCCCGCCGAAAAAGACGATGGCCGCCATGGTGGAACTGAATCCCAGGGGCACATCCGGCCGGACGATTTTCTTGACGACAGTGTATATGCCATACAGAAATCCCAGCGCCGCGCTGAAACTCCCTATGGCGGTGGCGATGCGCAGAGGTTTTACGGAAAAAGCCGTAAACCCATTGAACCACAACCCCAGCAGTTTTTTTAAGGTATACCCGGAACTTCCCGTCTCCCTCTCCCGGTGATCCACGTCCACATTCGCAATGCTCTTCGTGGCCCGGAGCACCAGCCCGATCACGTAGGGGTACGAGTTTTGATAACGGATCATATCCTCCGCCACAAAGCGCCGCACGATAAAGTAGCTGGAGATATACAGTTCCTTCGGTTTCCCCAGCATCACCCGGGCCATCATCTCATTCACCCTGCTCCCGAGATTTCGGAAAGCGGAATGCTGCTTGTGAGCGTACTTCGCGTAAACCGCGTCATAACCCTCCTCCAGCTTTTTGACCAGCCTGTCCACCTGGTTTGCAGGCGTCTGCCCGTCGTCGTCCAGACAGACCACATAATCTCCCTCCGCGGCCCGAAGCCCCGCCATCAGCGCCGAGTGCTGTCCAAAATTTTTTGCAAAACTAATCCCCTTGCGCATGCCGCTGCCTGACGGTTTCTCCTCACAGAGCCGGCGGATTGTCAGGATCGTGTCGTCCGGGGAGCAGTCGTTCACCAGAATTACTTCATAGGTGTAATCCTGCATTTCCCGCATCTTTTCGTCGATCTCCGCCACAACTTTTCCCAGCGTATCCTGGGAGCGGTAACAGGGAATCACAAAACTGATCTTTTTCATTTCCATTTCCTCTTTATCTTCCATCATTCGTCCGATGCGGCCGAATAATCCTGTTCCAGAATCCCCATCAGCACGATGTCCCGATATTCCCCATCCAGAAAAACGCTCTCCCGCAGATATGCCTCTCTCCGGAAGCCAGCCTTTTCATAACTCCGGATGGCCCGGGCATTGTCGGAAAGGACCCTTAAAAATACTCTGTGCAGCTTTTCCTCTTGGAAACAATAGCGCAGCATAAGCCTTGCGGCCGCCGTGCCGACGCCTCTTCCCCTGGCGCTTTCTTCTCCGATAAAGATCCCATACTCCGCCTTTTTGTTCTGCCTGTCGATATCCCGGATATAAACGCTTCCCAGGGGATAGTCCGTCTCCAGATCACAGATGATGGTCTGCACCACTTTTCCCGTCTCAATCATGCTGCGGATCCAATTCTCATGACCCTGCCTGGTAAAAGGTTCCCGGTAAAGGAAACGGCTCCGCACCGCCTCCGAGTTGCGCCAGGCCACAATCTTATCCGTATCTCCCCAGTCCATCAGCCGCAGATAGATCCCCGCGTCCCGGTCGCTGTATATCGCTCTGTTCCACGCATCCGACATTTTTCTGTTCATTCCTTTCGCGCATCCAGACACAGACCGCTGCTAAAACCACTTCTGTTATTACACTTCCTGCGCGCCTGTATCTGTGTATCCCGGGCCCAGGCAGTTCCAAAACCGTTTTTATTTTGCACTTTCCGTACGCAAAGTTTCCGGTTCATCCGGCCATTCAGCCCTGTGGGACTTCCGGCAGGAAGAGACGTCCCTGTCCTGCGTTCCTCGTCCCCGTATTCCGCGCTTTACCTTTGTCCCCTCGCCATAACCATATCTCTCACTGCCAGAAACTCACCCCAAAAAGGAGCCTGATGAAAAAGTAGATTCCGCAGTACAGGTGATACCCATATACCAGAAACAGACCCGCCCGGAGAACGCGGGCCGCTTTTTCCCGCCCGGCGGGAAAGAGTTTCGGCAGGGTAAGCGCCTTCACTGCCGTCACTGTAAAAAGGGCAAACAGACAGAAACTATATCCCCATAAGAAGTTTCCATCCACCGCGCGGCTCCCTTTCTCCACCAGGCAGAGGGCCTCCAGAAATCCTAGGACTGCCATGGCGATCAGAAAGCGGTAGCGCTTCTCCTCCGGAGCAAAGACATTTTTCAGCGTGCAGAGGATCACAAGTCCGCAGAACAGAGCGGAACAGACTGCCGCCAGTTTCGGAATATTCGCATGCAGGGAAAAAGTGTACCACGGATCAAAGGCAATCCCGTTTCCCGTCTCTTCTCCAAAGAGGACGGAATTCTGCCAGAGGATCACAAGCCCGGAGGGCAGGAGCGCCGAACCGAACAACAGGATCCTGCGAAAAGGCAGCTTCCTGTCGGTCAAAAGATCCCACAGCAGGCAGAAACCCATAATCGGCGAAAAAGCCACCAGAAAACTGGGCTTGATCCCCGTGGTCAGAATGTTCAGCAGGGCAAATCCCACCCACTGCTTTGCCGTCAGGCCCTCCCGATAAGTCTTCTCCAGAGAGAAGTACATACAAAGCGTCAGAAGCGCCGCCAGACGCATGCAGATATAGGTGGAATTGTGCCAGATATTGGGGGACTGGTAACTGACATAGCGGAACTCGCCTATAAACGGCACATAAGCGGGCATGACAAAGTTTAAGGAGAGCGCAAGGAAAAGGGTTCCCGCCCCCTTTTTCCAGCCGCTTAAATTTACCACCAGCTTCTCCGCGGCATACACGGTGCCCCAGGAACACAGCGCAAGGAGCAGCGCAATGCCCAGGGTCCCCCGAAAGATCCGGTACAATATCCAATAGGCGATGGCGGTAAAGCTGTACATCCAGCCGTCTTCCACCGCCATGCTGATGTGCAGGGGAAGATCGGACTGAAAGAGGATCTTCTCCGCGGAAAGGTCCGCCATTGACTGCCGGTAATATAAATAAAAGCAGGCAAGCCCATACGCCGCCGCGCAGATATGCGGCAGAATACGGGCGTGTGGCCATTCCCTGATCCTTTTCCAAAAAGCCTGATTTTCCATTACGCCTCGTAACCTTTTTTCCTGATCACATCGATCACCTGGGCGACATATTTTTCACAGGTCTCCATATCCCCTGCCTCCACCATGACGCGGACCAGGGGCTCGGTACCGCTCTCCCTCACCAGGATCCGGCCGTCGTCTCCCAGGGCCTTTTCCACCGCTTCCACGGCGGCCCTCACATCCGGATCGTCCTGGGCCTTCTTTTTATCGGTGACACGGATATTCTGCAGCAGCTGAGGGAACTTCTGGAAGGGCGCGCAGAGCTCGCCGAGAGTCGCTTTCTTCTCCAACATGACCTCCATCATCTTGATGGCCGTGAGGATCCCGTCGCCGGTGGTGGCGTACTTCTTAAAGATAATATGCCCGGAATTCTCCCCGCCTAAACGATAGCCGTTCTGAACCATATTGGCGTACACGTATTTATCGCCCACCGCAGTCTTTTCGTATTCGATCCCCGCCGCGTCGAAAGCCTTATACAGGCCAAAATTCGACATGACTGTAGTGACCACTTTGTTTCCGTATAACTCTCCCCGCTCCTTCATATAGGAACCGTAGACATAGAGGATGGCATCCCCGTCCACCAGCCGGCCCTTCTCATCCACGCAGAGGCATCTGTCCGCGTCGCCGTCAAAGGCAAATCCCACGTCCAGACCGTTCTCCACCACATATTTCTGCAGCCCCTCGATGTGGGTGGAGCCGCAGTCCGTGTTGATGTTCAGGCCGTCGGGCTTGTTGTTGATCACATAGGTTTTCGCCCCCAGGGCGTCGAACACGCTCTTCGCGATCATCCAGGCACTTCCGTTGGCGCAGTCCAGGCCAACCTTCTTATCCCGGTAGGAACGGCTGGCCAGGGAGATCAGATAACCGATATAGCGGTTGCGGCCCGCCGCGTAATCCACCGTGCAGCCGATCTTCTCCCGCTCCGCGTAGGGAATCTCCCCCGTGATCCCGTCCAGGTAATCCTCGATCTTCAGGATCGTTTCCTCGTCCATCTTCTCACCGCCTGCGTTGATGAGCTTGATGCCGTTGTCATAGTAAGGGTTGTGGCTGGCGGAGATCATGATGCCGCAGTCAAAATCCTCCGTCCGCACCACATAGGACACGCTGGGTGTAGTCGTCACATGAAGGAGGTAAGCGTCCGCTCCGGAGGCGGTGAGTCCGGCGCCCAGCGCGTATTCAAACATGTAGGAGGAGCGCCTGGTGTCCTTGCCGATCACTACCCTGCATTTCTCCCCTTCCTGCTCATGGCGGAAATACCACCCCAGAAAACGTCCGATCTGATATGCGTGCTCCGCGGTCAGTCCCTTGTTTGCCTCGCCCCGGAACCCGTCCGTGCCAAAATATTTTCCCATCTCAATATCCATTCCTTTCGCTTCTCTAATGCCGGGAAATTCTCTTGCCTTGCCGGCCTTATTCTATCTTATGCAACAGTTCAGCCAACCGCCGGATTTTAGGAAAAATTGCGCCTCTGCGAATTTTTTTAAGAATCGGCGGCTGAGAAAACTCCGTTTTATAGGAAAGGGGAGCCGTCCGCTCACAGAGACGGCGCTCTGTCCGATGCCTCTCTACTTCCGATAATATGCCACAACCTTTTTCACCGCCCGGACCACATCCTCCACATCCTCATCGGTGAGGGAATAATACAGCGGAATACTCATGACTTCCATGTAAAATTTCTCCGCATTGGGACAGAGTCCCCTCGGATAACCGAGCTTTTCATAGTAGGAATGCCAGTAAACCGGCAGGTAATGCACCTGCGGGCAGGTGTTTTCCGCATAAAGAGCGTCAAAGAACTGTCTTCTGTCACAGTTCAGCCTCTCCAGGTTCAGGCGAAGGATATACAGGTGCCTCGTGGTGTCCGACTCCGGAATTTCCTCCTGGACCGTCAATTCCGGCATCTCCCGGAAAACGGCGTCATACCTGGCCGCGATCTCCTTCCTGCGGGCGGAAAATTTCGAAAGTTTTTTCAGCTGGCTTAAAAGGAGCGCCGCCTGGAAATCCGTCATGCGGTAGTTGTATCCCAGCTCCACCTGTTCGTTGTACCACATATCGTCCGTAGGATGAACCATCTGCTCCGGATCCCGGGTAATGCCATGGGTGCGCAGACGGACCAGTCTCTTATAAAACGCCTCGTCGCTGGTGACAATGGCGCCGCCCTCCCCGCCGGTGACGGTCTTCACCGGGTGAAAGCTGAAACAGGTCATATCCGCAAGGCTTCCCACAGGCTGCCCCTTATATTTTGTGCCGATGGAATGGGCCGCGTCCTCGATCAGGATCAGGTGATGTTCCCTGCAGATCTCCCGGATCTCATCCAATTCCACAGCCTGCCCGGTAAAATCCACCGCCACGATCCCTCTTGTGCGGGGCGTGATCTTTCTCCGGATATCCTCCGGATCGATATTGTAGGTCCGGGGATTGATGTCCGCGAACACCGGCGTCGCTCCGCAGTACCGGACACAGTTTGCGGAAGCCGCAAAAGTAATGGAGCTGACGATAACCTCGTCCCCCTCCCGGAATCCTGCCGTCATCGCCGCCAGGTGCAGCGCCGCCGTGCCGCTGCTGACCGCTGCGGCATATTTTGCTCCGGAGACCTCACAGAGTTTTTTCTCCAGTTCAACCACTTTCGGTCCGCAGGTGATCAGATCGCTGGTCAGGGTCTCCACCACCGCCGCCACGTCTTCCTCGTCGATATATTGTCTGCCGTAATAGATCGGTTTCTCCCTCACGGGAGTGCCGCCGAAGATCGCCAATGTTTCCATAATTTCCTCTCAATGCAGTTCTTATTTATTTCTCCAGGTCCACCGTTTTCAACAGCTCCCGGATCTGTTCCACGCTAAGCCACTCCGAATTGTTTCCGGAACTGTAGGAAAAGCCCTCCGGAACCTTTTTCCCGCCCTCATGGATGATCTGATTGTTGTTCCAGCGCATCTGGGGATATACAATGTAATGGTTTGCATACTCATATGTAGTCAGGGAATCCTCCACGGTCACCATGATCTCATGAAGTTTCTCACCCTCGCGGATGCCAATCTCCGGCATTTTGCAGCCGGGCAGCATGGCTTGGGCCAGATCGTCCACCTTAAAGGAGGGCAGCTTGGAGATAAAGGTCTCTCCTCCCCGGGAATCCGCCAGCGCCTTAATCACCAGTTCCACGCCCTGCGGGAGGCTGATCCAGAAACGGGTCATCCGGTGGTCTGTGATCGGCAGCTCAGTCCCTCCATTTTTAATGATATTATGAAAGAACGGGATCACGGAACCCCTGCTGCCCGCCACATTTCCGTAGCGCACAATGGAAAA
>CANQCF010000004.1 GCA_947589505.1 uncultured Acetatifactor sp.
TATCCGATATAACAAATAAGTGAAACTAGCAAATGGATTTGCGATTGTACTCATGGATGAGGCATAGCTTTGGAAGACG
This sequence comes from uncultured Acetatifactor sp., assembly GCA_947589505.1. GTDB lineage: Bacteria > Bacillota > Clostridia > Lachnospirales > Lachnospiraceae > Acetatifactor. The sequence goes on from CANQCF010000004.1 coordinate 80, forward strand.
GAAGTGCTTTTCCGTTCCCTTTGTCTATTCCGAATTGGCTTTTCTGCCGGATATCCCAGTGGATCCATTTGTAATCAGTTATTTTTCTATGGAGGTTGTGTGTGTACTACACATTAACCATAATGGGGTGTCCCGGAGACGGGGCATCCCCCTCTAAAGGGTGTGTGAAGCAAAAAAACTGCGACATCTAAGCCGAAGTGTATCAAAAGCAACTGTAAAGAAATGTAAGAGGGTCAGAAAGCGCCGGCGCTGCTTTGCGCATGGCACGGGCCCGGTTATTTGTATAGGAGAAGTTGACTATGAAGATTGAAAGACAGACGATCTATATGGGCGATGCCCCCAGAAATCAGGAGAATCAGAAGGCGGAGGACAGAAAGTCCGTGGACGCCAGTATGCTCACCGCAAAGTTTGACCCGATTGCGGCGAGGAAGGCGGAGGCCCAGAAGAAAGCCCTGAAGGTAGTGGGCGATGTGTTTGCCGGGGACCGGAAGATCGATGAGGATCTGGAAAAACGCCGCACCAGGATCAAGGATCTTCAGCAGGAAAACGGAGCGTACAGAAAGTCCATTTCCGAGCTGGAGGGGCTGCGGGAGGAAATCCGGAAGCAGTGCGGCGTAGCGGAGGACAGCCAGGAGGAACAGGATCTTCGCCTGATGGCAAAGGGAATGGACGCGTCCCGTCCCGGCTCCGGCGTGTCTCTGACGGACGAGGAGAGGAAGCGCCTGCAGGAGATCCAGACCGGCGAGCTCACGGAATATCAGCAGCGTTCTCTGGAGATGAAGAAATTTGAGGAGCCCTATTGGAATGCCATTCAGGAGAACGAAGCCCAGATCGAGATGGAAAACCGGGTGATCGCCGGGACCCAGCTGGAACGGCTGAAGACCCATCCCATGGTGGACGCACAGAAAGAGGCGGAGTCCATTTTGGAGGAGGCCGGCCGGGAGATCGTCGGCATGCTGGTGGATGAAGGCAAGGAGCACGTGGACGAGGAACTGGAGGAGAAGAAGGAAGAGGCGGAGAAGAAAGCCGAGGAAAAGGAAGAGCAGGAAGAAAAACTGGAAAAGGCGAAGGAAGAAAAGAAAGAGCAGGAGGAGCTGACGGAGGATATCTTGGAAACAACGGAAAAACTCATCCGCCAGGGGACGGACATGAAGGCCGCAAAGCAGGAGATCCAGGAGATCATGAACAAGATGAAGCTCGTGGAGGAAGATATCAAGGGAGCCGCGGTAGATAAGAATGTGTAGGTCCGGCGAAGGCAGAGGGTCTGCGGAGAGCATGATAACCCGGGAAGCAGAGCCAGCAGGCCGGTGAAGACTGGACTATGTGGACGACAGAAAGCCTTGGGAAGAGGAGTGTGTGCAGGCTGCTGACATTGCGGTATGTGCGGACGATGAAAAGGCTGTGGCAATAAAGCCTGAGAGGCTTTGAAGTCCGGGAATCCCTGAAGGTCTGAAGGAAGGGCGGCAGATATTTGGATGACGGAAATCGAGAGAAACGGAAGTTTCTAATAAGGAAGGTCAGAAGATATTTGGAGGACAGAAATCGAGAGAAACGGAAGTTCCTAAAAGTAAGGGCGGCAGATATCTGGATGACAGAAATCGAGAGAAACGAAAGTTTCTAATATAGAAGCAGACGAATTTTAAGATAAGGAGGAACAGGAACATGGCAGTTCAGATGGACAAAACCCGCGGCACTCAGGAGGCTTATGGGGCTTATAGTGCAAATCAGGCGGACAAGACAAAGAAAGGGAATTATGGGAAGACGATAGGGGAGCCCAAGCTCTCGGAAAATGCCCAGAAGTACTATGAATCCCTGAAAAAGAAATACGGCGATTACGATTTTATCCTGGTCAGCAAGGATCAGAAGGATTTTGCCCAGGCAAACGCCGCAAAGTACGCGAACAAGAACAAGACGGTGGTTCTCATCGATGATGAAAAGATCGAGAGGATGGCCAGCGACGAGGAGTACCGCAAGAAGTACGAGGGCGTCCTGGACAACGCGAAGAGCCAGCTGGCTCAGTTAAAGACCAGCATGGAGAAGTCCGGGGCGAATGTGAAGGGCTACGGCATGAAGGTGAACGACGGCGGTCTGACCTCCTTCTTTGCGGTTCTGAAAAAGTCCTCCGCAGACCAGAAGGCAAGGCTCGAGAAAAAGGCCGCGGAGAAAAAGGCGGATAAGAAGGCTGCGGACAAAAAGGCCGCAAAGAAAGCCTGGGAGGAGAAGATTCACGGAGATAAGGCCAAGGGGCCGGACCGGGATCGGGAGATAGATGACGATGCAGTCGTTGTCACCGCGGATTCCGTCGAGGATCTGATGAAGAAAGTGGAAGAGTTCCGGCAGAATGAACTGATGGATTCGATCCAGACGGAAGAGGAAAAGATGATCGGCCAGAATTTTGACTTTAAGGGCTGAGACACGGCGGAAGAAAGGGAAACGCAGCGGCGAAGTCCGCTGGACATGGAAATACTGTTTGAAAAGAAAATGGTTTTGAGACAGCCGGACCGGCTTAAAAAGGGTCCGGCTGTTTGAGCTTGTGTAAGTGCGGCGGCACAGAATTTGTGCAGGATAAGCACGACGGTTAAAATTGTAAATGTTTTATATAAAAATAGGCCATTTTTATAAAAATTGTCCCGCAGAATATAAAAACTGTAATAATTCATTGAACAAATGTGAATAATTACAAAAAAAACCTTGAAAAATAAACTTTATCTTGTTATTATATTAGTAAGGTATGAGGTTTGATAGGATTTCATATACCCGTCGTCCGCCCAGGATTGCGGATATTTTTGTCGTCAACGGTCGATAAAAAGGGCTTCTAGGGCATATGAAGTACTTGGAAGGAGGTCGCTTTCTATGGAAGGGGCACAAGTATTTACATGTAAAACAGCGAATAACCTGCGGAGCATTTTAAGCAGAAATAATGATGCCACTATGTTCCTGAAGGTGGAAAATAGTAAAATTTCCGGCAAGGGATATATCTGCAACACGGATGGAAAAAACGGGTACAGCGACGAGTTTGAGGTTGGAATCGGCAAGATCAGCAGTATTTTTGAGACGGAGTATTCCGGCGAACCCGCTCTGGCGATTAATACCAGCCTGGATAATCTCTATGGCTCAAAAAAGGTGCAGCTGGTATTCCCGCAGTTAAAAGACATGGATCTTGCGGCAAAGCTGCTGAAGAAGCTGAGAGCGGACGGCGGATTTACCGACGATAAGGCAAGCACAGCTGCATACGGCACGAAGATTCCTGAACCTGCTCAGGTGAAAAAAGAGGAGGCCGCTTCTGAACCTGCCGCTCCTGCTGCGAAGTCTGTGGCAGAGCTGCGCAGCGCTGCGGCTGCAAAAAATGCCCAGGCAAAGGCGGCAGTGCCTGAACCTGCCCCGGCGCCTGCGCCTGCAAAAGCTCCTACAAAGCCGGCTGCTGCTGAAAAGCCCGTCCTGGCAGAAATTGAAATGCCTGTGCTGGACGAGACGAAGGAAGAGGAGATCACTCCTATGTCTACTCCTTCCGCAGTGATGGACTCTTCTCTGGGAGGAACAGCGGAACTGGAACCGGTTTCCGAGCCGGAGCCCGTAAAGAAAACGGGAAAGATGACTGCGGAAGAGTACAACGAGCGTCTTGACAAGCTGAATGTCCTCCGGGACTGCGGCGTGCTGGCTGAGAAAGAGTATTATACAAAGAAATTTGAAATTGTCTGCGAATATAATGATCTGACGGACTTTAACGAGAAGATCCAAAAACTGATCGTTCTTGTGGACTGCGGGCTGCTCTCTGAGAAGGAATTTGAGGGGAACTGCATGGATATCATCAAGGAGTGCTGTAACACGGAAGTGGATGATCCGGCAGAATACCGCAAGAATATCCAGAAATTGGTGTGCATGGAGGCGGGAGGGATTCTTTCGCCTGAAGAGTACCTCAAGTACAAGCAGGTTATGCTTGATGATGTGGTGTTCACGCTCGCTGATACTCCGGAGGTATTTATACGGAAGCTGAAAAAGTTGCCGGTGCTTGTAGACTGTCAGATGATTACGGCGAAAGAGCATACGGATATGATGAATGATCTGTATTCCATGATTGACGTGGCTCCCGACAAGCCTTTGGCGAAGATGGTTGACAGATTGAACAAGTGGCCGCTGCTCGCCCAGGAGCACATTATCTCCGAGGCAGAGCTTCATAAGAAGCAGGCGCCTGTCATTGAGGCATGTATGCAGAAGGCTCTTGTCAGCCCCGAGGACGTGAACCAGGTGGGAGAGAATCTGGTAGCACTGAGGGACGGCAACTGGCTTACTGAGCAGGAATTTGAGGAGAAGAAGAAGGAACTGCTGGCTAAGATCGATACGATTCCCAACTATATCAACAGGGTGACCATTTATGTGGCGCTTCCTAAGATGGGTCTGGAGACGCAGCAGGAGTACGAGGCACAGAAGAAAAAGTGCATCGACGACATCTTTTCTCCTTATAAGGGAATGGATGAGTTTAAGCAGAGGGTTACCAATCTTCTGGATCTCCAGAAAGCGGGTATGCTTACCGAGGATGAGTTTGTAGCGCACAAAGCGAAACTGATGAGCAATTTATAATCGGTTCTGAAAAAGCATTTAGGAAGGGCGTCTGTATCAGGCGCTCTTTTTTGTGACCGTCCGACGGCGATTCTCTGTCACTTTTTTGTTGTGGTGGGCCGTAATTTGTGATAAGATATACTTAGGTTATTTTGTGGAAAAATAAATAGAAAGATTAGAGGGTGGGAAAAATGGAGATAGACGATAGAAAATTGGCTCTTTTGATCGATGCGGATAATATTTCCCCGAACTATCTGAATATCATGCTCAGCGAGGCGAAGAATTACGGGTCCGTGAGTATCCGGCGGATTTACGGAGACTGGACTTCCAACGGGAAGAATACCTGGAAGAGCATGCTTTTGGATAACTCCCTGACTCCCATCCAGCAGTACAGCTACACTTATGGGAAAAACGCTTCAGACAGCGCCATGATCATTGATGCGATGGACATCCTTTATGCAAATAATGTGGACGGCTTTATCCTGGCGTCCTCCGACAGCGATTTTACCAGACTGGCCATGCGTCTTCGGGAGGCCGGAAAGATTGTGATCGGCATGGGAGAGTCGAAGACGCCGGCTCCCTTTGTAAAGTCCTGCGACGAGTTCAAGGTGCTGGATATCCTGTTTAAGAATTCGCTCTCCGATGAAGAAGAGAAAAAGCTGGCGAAGACTGGAAGTTCCGCCCATGCAGGAGGCCACGATAATTTGCCGGCGCCCATCACGGAGCTTGACGTGATCAAAAAGAGTATGCTGGAGATCATCGAGAAACATTCTGATGAGAACGGGCAGATTCTCTTGTCCGAGCTGGGCCGGCTGCTCACCAGGCTGTATTCGGATTTTGACGCCCGCAATTATGGAAAATACCGGAAATTCAGTGATTTTGTAAAGAGTCTTCCGGAGTTCACTACAACGATGGAGAACACGGTGGTGTATGTGAAAAAAGCGGAGGCGGCAAGAGGGAACGCCAAAAAGACGGCGGGAAAATCCTCTTCCTCTAAAAACTCTATGAAGAAAAAGAGCGCCTCCACGGCAAAGAAGGCAAGACCTGCGGATAAGAAGCAGAAGAAAGCTAATGTAACATCAAATGCCGAAACACAGGAGTGACCGCTTATGACCTGTAAGGAATTCGAAAAAAGAATACCGGATTTTATCGGGAAAAAGATGGATTATCCTGACCTGAAGGAGTTCCGCGGGCATATGGACTCCTGCGGGGACTGTAAGGAAGAATTATCCATCAGTCTTCTGGTGGCGGATGGCCTTCAGCACTTGGAGGAAGGGGATTCTTTTGATTTTCAGAAGGAGTTGGATAACCGTCTGGAAGAGGCGGACAGAAAGCTGCGCCGCAACGATCGTTTTCTGAACATGGGTTTCTGGGCGGAAACCGCGGCGGTGGGAGCGCTGGCGGGAGTTCTGGCCTGGCTTTTGGCCTGAGGGGGAAGCAATGAACCGTAAATTAGTATTGATCGATGGACACAGTATTTTGAACAGGGCGTTCTATGGTCTGCCGGATCTCACAAATTCTCTGGGGCAGCACACCGGGGCGGTCTACGGTTTTTTAAATATCTTATTTAAGATCCTGGAAGAGGAAAAACCGGATTATCTGGTGGTTGCTTTTGACGTTCACGCAAAGACCTTCCGGCATCTTCTCTATGCGGATTACAAGGGCACGAGAAAGTCTATGCCGGAGGAACTTAGGGAGCAGGTTCCGCTGATGAAGGAAGTTCTGCGCGCCATGCACGTGACGATCATGGAGCGGGAAGGACTGGAGGCGGACGATATTCTGGGGACCCTTGCAAAAAAGGCGGAGGCCGAAGGGATGGAGGTGTCCCTGGTGTCCGGGGACAGGGATCTTCTGCAGATCGCCACGGATCAGATCAAGATCCGGATCCCCAAGACGAAGCAGGGGCGGACGGAGATCGAGGATTACTACGCGAAGGACGTGCTGGCGGCTTACCAGGTCACGCCCGTTCAGTTTATTGAGCTGAAAGCTTTGATGGGGGATACTGCGGACAATATCCCGGGCGTGCCGAAGATCGGGGAAAAAACCGCCACGGAGCTGATGGTGTCTTTTGGGTCCATTGAGAATATTTACGCCCATCTGGACGATATTTCCAAGAAAAGCGTGCGGGAAACGCTGGCTGCGAACCGGGAGCTGGCGGATCTGAGCAAGGTCCTCGCCACGATCAAACTGGATTGCGATCTGGAACTGGACTGGGAGAGTGCAAGGGCAGAGGGCTTTTACACGAATGAGGCATATGCTCTGTTTAAAAAACTGGAGTTTAAGAATATGCTGGCCCGCTTTGAGGAGAGTCCGAAGACGGAGGACAATCCCTTCCGGGAGAGTTTCCGGACGGCGGGGGAGCTTGAGGAATTGGAGAGTGTTCTGGCACGGGCCTGCGGCGAGGGCACGGAGGTCGGCTTGCAGGCACTGCTGGAAGGGGGAGACCTTCTGGCGGCAGCAGTTTCTCTGTCCGACAGAGAGACCTGGTTTTATGCGGTGAAAGAAGAGGCAGGCGAATTTGGAACGGACAGCGCTGGCGGGATTGCCGAAGAACAGGGGGACACCGCCGGAGATGGGGCTGCGGAGGAAAAAAGGGACGCTCTCAGACGGCAGGCAGGGGCGGAGCTTACCGGCAGAGTGACAAAAAAGGCTGTGAAAGAGATGGACGGCCAGCTCAGTCTGTTTGGGCCGGGGAGCCTTGCGGAAAACCAGGAACCCGCGGCATTATCCGGTACAAGCGGGAGGGGGAAGGCACAGAGCGGAACAGCGCAGGGAGAGACAGAGGAGAGCGGAAAAACCTCGGAGAATGGGCTGTGCAAATTACTTCGGAATGTTTCCGGGAAACTGCGCCTGGCGACGTTTGACATCAAACACGAATATGACCTGCTGGATCAAAAGGATACGGACCGGTATTTTGACACCCTGATCGGTGCTTATCTTCTGAATCCCTTAAAGAGCGACTATGAACCGGAGACCATTGCCTCGGAGCATCTGGATCTTCTGATACCGGGCAGGGTGGAGACCTTCGGAAAGAGAAGCGCGCGTCAGGGATTGCGGGAGGAGCCGGAGAAGGTAAGGGATTATCTCTGCTGCTGCGCTTACACGGCGCGGAAAGCCGCGCCGGTGCTGCGGGAGAAACTTCTTGCCGCTGGTATGGACAGGCTGATGCGGGAGGTGGAGATGCCGCTTTCACTAGTTTTATATGACATGGAAAAGGAAGGCGTCATTGTCAAGCGGGAGGAACTGAAGGCTTACGGAGATGCTCTGACCAGCAGGATCCGGGAACTGGAAAAGTCCATCCACGAGAAGGCGGGCCAGGAATTTAACATTCAGTCCCCGAAGCAGCTGGGGGAGATTTTGTTTGAAAAGATGGGGATCAAGGGTGGGAAGAAGACCAAGACGGGTTACTCCACCGCGGCGGACGTGCTGGAAAAGCTGGCGCCGGAACACCCAATTGTCAGTGAGATCCTGGAGTACCGGGGGCTGACCAAGCTGAAGTCCACCTACGCGGAGGGGCTTGCGGGCTGCATTGGCCCGGACGGCAGGATTCACACCAGCTTTAACCAGACGATCACGGCCACGGGGAGGATCAGTTCCACAGAGCCGAACCTGCAGAATATTCCCATGCGCACGGAGCTGGGGAGGCAAATCCGCAAGGTATTTGTCCCCAGGGAGGGCTGCGTCTTCCTGGACGCGGACTATTCTCAGATCGAGCTCCGGATCCTGGCCCATATGTCCGGCGATCAGCAGTTGATCGAAGCATACCGCATGGATCAGGACATCCACCGGATCACGGCCTCAAAGGTGTTCCACACGCCTTTTGAAGAGGTGACGGATCTCCAGAGAAGAAACGCCAAGGCCGTGAATTTCGGCATTGTGTACGGCATCAGTTCCTTCGGGCTGAGTCAGGATCTCAGCATCACGCCCAAGGAGGCGGCGGAATACATTCAGCAGTATTTTGAGACATATCCCGGGATCAAGAGATTTTTGGACGGGACGGTGGAACAGGCGAAAGAGAAGGGCTATGTCACTACGCTCTTTGGCCGGCGCAGGCCGGTTCCGGAGCTGTCTTCCTCTAATTTCATGCAGCGCTCTTTCGGGGAGCGCGTCGCCATGAATTCCCCAATCCAGGGAACCGCCGCGGATATCATGAAAATCGCCATGATCCGGGTCTGGAAGGCACTGCGGGACGCGGGACTTAGGACAAAGATCATCCTTCAGGTACACGACGAACTGGTGCTGGAGACCTGGGAGGACGAAAAAGACCGGGCGGCAAAAATCCTGGAGGAGAATATGAAGGCCGCAGCGGATCTCGCGGTGACGCTGGAGGTGGACGTCCACAGCGGGGACAACTGGTACAATGCCAAGTAAAGACCGCCGCGGGGAGGATGAAATCTTTCCGCCCGGCAGAAAACAGGGCGGGAAAAAGGCTGTCTGCCAAGGGAACACAGGGGGTGCCGGCAGAGCGGGAATATCACGGCAGAATGACAGGGCTTTGACAGAAAGCGAAATGGCGGACAGTCCCAGGCAGAGCGCGGGGCTCTGACAGTACAGAGAGAAAGGAAACGGTCGTTTCATGAGTATGAGATTCATCGGGATTACCGGCGGCGTGGGGGCCGGAAAATCGGAGATCCTGGCATACATACGAAAAAAATATCCCTGTGAGATTTATCTTGCAGACCAGGCGGCCCACGAGGTGGAGCGGGCCGGGACGGACTGCTTTGCGGAACTGGTGGCCCTCCTGGGAGAGGACGTGCTGGATGAGGCGGGGGAGATCCACAAGGGCCGCATGGCGGAAAAGATCTTTTCCTCGGAGGAGCTTCTGCAGCAGGTGAACGCCATCGTACACCCGGCGGTGAAGGAATTTCTCCTGACCAGGCTGGAGGCGGCGAGGCAGGCGGGAGCGGTAAATTTTTTCTTCGTGGAGGCGGCGCTTCTGATCGAGTGCGGTTACGGAAATCTTGTAGATGAGATGTGGTATGTCTACGCCAGAGAAGAGGTTCGCCGGGCGAGGCTTTCGGCGTCCCGGGGCTATAGCCGGGAGAAGATCGACCGTATCATGGGCGCGCAGCTCACGGACGAGCTTTTCAGGCAAAGCAGTGATTTTGTGATTGACAACAGCGGCAGTCTGGAGGATACCTATAAACAGATCGACGCGAGACTGGGGGCGTTATCATGAAAAAGGTTTTTGGCCTGGACATCGGAACCCGGAGCATCGTTGGGACCGTTGGATACCGGGAGAACGGAAAATTTTATGTGCTGGCGCAGCGGATCCTGGAGCACGAGACCAGGGCCATGCTGGAGGGGCAGATCCACGATATCGAGAAGGTGGCGGAGAGCATCCGGAAAGTGAAAGCCTTGTTGGAAAAAGATCTCGGGGAGAAATTGTCCGACGTCTGTATCGCTGCGGCGGGACGCGTTCTGCGGACAGTCACAACGAACGTGGAAGTGCGCTTTGAAGGGGAGAAAGACGTGACCCGGGACGACGTCTATGAACTGTCCATGATGGGAGTGCAGAAGGCGTACGAGGATTTCTACTCCGGGGAAGAGAGTGAAATGCGGTTTTACTGCGTGGGCTACACGGTCATGCGGTATTACATAAACGGCTACCAGATGAACAACCCGGAGAACCATAAGGCCAGGACGCTGGGGGCGGATCTGATCGCTACGTTCCTGCCGGACGATGTGGTGGACGGACTGTATAAAGCGGTGGAACTGGCGGGCCTGAAAGTTGCAAATCTGACGCTGGAGCCTATCGCCGCCATCCAGGTGGCGATACCGGAGAAATTCCGGCTTTTAAACCTGGCGCTGGTGGACGTCGGGGCGGGTACCAGCGATATCTGCATCACGAAAGAGGGGACGATCACGGCCTATGGCATGATCCCTGTGGCGGGGGACAGCCTGACGGACTGCATTGCCCAGAACTGCCTTGTGGATTTTGACACGGCGGAGAAGATCAAGCGGGCCATCGGGGAGCAGCAGGAGATCACGTACAAGGATATTCTTGGCCTCCCCAATACGAAGACGGCCGAAGAGCTGCTGGAGATGGTGGATCCCGTGGTGAAAGAGATGACCAGGCTTGCGGCGGACACCATCCGGGAGCTGAACGGGGAGAAAGCCGTCAGCGCCGTCTTTGTGGTGGGCGGGGGCGGTATCCTGCCCGGCTACACGGAGAGCCTGGCGGCCCAGCTGGGACTGCCGAAAGAGAGGGTGGCCATCCGGGGCCGGGAGGTCATGCAGAACATTGTCTTTCAGGCAAAGGACGCGAGACAGGACTCCATGATGGTGACGCCCATCGGCATCTGTTACAGCTTTTATGAACAGAACAACAATTTTATCTTTGTAGAGTTTAACGGTGTACGGGTAAAGCTCTATGACAACGGGAAATTGACCGTGGGGGACGCGGCGATCCAGTCCCAGTTCCCCAACGAAAATCTCTTCCCGAAGAGAGGGGATCCTTTGACCTATACGGTCAATGAACGGACGGCCATGACCCGGGGAAGCCTGGGGGAGCCCTCCGAGATTACAGTGAACGGGATTCACGCGGATCTTGGCACCCAGCTCAAAAACGGGGACCGGGTGGACGTGATCTCTTCCACAAAGGGGGAGGAGGCGGTCCAGGAGCTTGGGAAACTCCCGGAGATGCGGGGCGATCTGAAAGTAAATGTAAACGGGCAGGAGATCCGGCTTCCGAAGCTGGCGGAAGTAAACGGCACCATGCAGAGCGTTTACTATCGCGTGCAGAACGGGGACGAGATCCTTGTCCGAGACTGGTACACGGTTCAGGAAATCGCCTCGTACATGGGCCTGACTTTCAGTGGAAGCGTCTCTGTCAACGATACGCCGGCAAAGCAGGATACCAGGGTGTACGACAGCTTTTCTGTAACCTGGAAGGAGGGCCGGAATCCTTCTCCCAGAAGCGGGGATAAGCCAAAGCGGGAAACTGTACGCAGGGAGAGAAAGAAACCGGCGGAAACGTCCGGCCCGGCGCCTTTGGCAGCTGCGGCCGTTCCGCCTGCCGTGGACACAGCACAGCGGCAGGAAGCCCAGGCGGCTCTTTCCGCACCAGTTGTCGCGGCGGCTCCTTCCGCGCCGACGGCCATCTCCGTGGTGGCGAACGGACGGCCGGTCACCCTGCAGGGCAAGCCGGCTTATGTCTATGTGGACATTTTTGACTACATACACTTTGACTTGACCCGTCCCGCGGGGAAAGGGATCGTGACGAAGCTGAACGGCCGTCCCGCGGAATATCTCGAAGAGATCCACAGCGGGGATGTCCTTGAAATTTATTGGGAATGACAGAGGAAGAAAGCGATGAGACTATGCAGTATTGCCAGCGGGAGCAGCGGGAACTGTATTTATGTGGGCTCCGAGGCGACCCATCTTCTGGTGGATGCAGGGATCAGCGGCAAGCGGACGGAGGAAGGCCTGGCGGGTCTGGGACTCACCGGCCGGGACTTGGATGGGATCCTGATCACCCACGAACATTCGGACCATATTAAGGGTCTGAGCACACTGGCAAAGAAATATGAGATACCAATCTATGCCACAGGGGGGACGATTCAGGCCATCCAGGCGGGTATCACAAGGGGAAAACTGGGGTGGATCGATCCGGAACTCTTTCAGGAGATCCGGGAGGATCGGAAGTTTACCCTCAAGGATCTCACAATAAATCCCATGAAGATTTCCCACGACGCGGCGCAGCCGGTGGCCTACCGGATCGGCTACGGCAGCAGGCATATAGGGATCTGCACGGACCTGGGGACCTACAACGATTATACCGTGGAGTGCCTGAAGGGAATGGACGCCCTTCTCCTGGAGGCCAACCACGACGTCCACATGCTGCAGGTGGGCTCTTATCCTTATTACTTAAAGCAGAGGATCCTGGGCGACAGGGGGCACCTCTCGAACGAAAATTCCGGGAGGCTTCTCTGCAGGATCCTGCACGACGGCCTGAAAGAGATTATTCTGGGGCACCTGAGCAAGGAAAACAATCTTCCGGAGCTGGCTTACGAGGCGGTGCGCATGGAGATCAACATGGGGGATACCCCCTATAGGGCGAGTGATTTTAAGCTGACGGTAGCCAGGCGGGACGAGGTTTCGGATGTGGCAGTAATATAATCGTCTATCGCAGACGGTTTGCTGCATGGATAGCCATATTGATATTGGCAGGCATAGCGGTTCCCGGTTTTTTAAGAAATCGGCGGAGTGACATCAAAAATTGATTCCAGGGAGTAAAAGAATGGCGGAGCAAAGCAGGAAACAAAAAAGTCAGTCGGATGCAGAAAAACAGAGAGAGAAGGGGAAGGAGTATGCAGAGGCTGGAAAAGGAGAGAAGATCCTGCTTGTGCTCCTGAAGGTTCTCTTGCTTTTTTCTGTGGGGATGCAGATGTTTCTAAGTGTTTATGCAATCTATATTAACGGATCATTCAGCCCATCCTATTATAGTTTGGTGTTCTATGGAAACCTCCTGAATATGGGACTTATTGTGTTGCTTCTTGTCTATCTGTTCCTGGCTTTTTTTGTCTGGAACCAGCAGGAGAGGCTGTTCCGGAAAATCAAGGGATATCTTTGCCCGGAAAATTTTCTCTTTGCGGCATTTCTCATCTGGATGTATGTGAGCGGGCTGCATTATATGACGGAAAATCCGAATGCATTAAGAACTAATGAAGTACCATACACAAACGCGATCATGAAGTTCCTTCTCTGTTTTCTTTTGGCGCAATACCTAAATGGGGATAGGAAGAAACTGCATATCCTTTTCAATATTTATGTAATTCTGCTGACTGTCTTTGGAGTATATGTGCTGGCAAAGCTGTTATCTCAGAACGAGTTTAGCCTTCTTAGCGGCGGGAGCGTCTTTTTCAGCGGAGGAGCAGTAAAAAGATTAGGGATTAACTGCAATCCTAATACTACAGGACTGTATGCAAAGACAGTGCTGATGCTATGCGTTTACCTGTTTGTCGCAGAGAAGAGAAAATTTCGCTGGCTTTACCTGGTTTTTGCGGTGGTACATTATATGCTCCTGACTCTGACATTCAGCAGGGGGGCTATAGTCTCCGGAGGAGTGGGTGTCAGTGCTATAGTGATGCTTGCTGTCTGGCGGGGGCTGAGGAAACGGGGAATCCTTTCGCGGGTGCTGATTTCAATAGGAACCTTTGCGGCAGTGTTTTTCCTGTTCCTGACTATACGAGAGCCTGTAATGGGAATTTACAATTTTTTCCGGCAAGAATACGCGGGACAGGAGAAAGTTGTTCTTCGTGAGATGAATCTTCACAGTTCAGGGCGGATGGCATTGTATAAGGCGGCGATTCAGAGCATGCAGGATCCGGAAAATGCGTTGTTTGGAGCTACGCCTAAGGGGGTCTGCGCGTTGCTCAGCGAGACGATGGGCCGGGAGGTGAATATGTACACACACAATGAGTTCTTGGAGATCATGTGTGCCACTGGGATTTTGGGGCTTTTGTTATTTCTGGCATGGGTCGTCTGTATTGCGCGGAAGGGCTGGATAATCTGTTACGATGGCGGAAGTGTTTTTTCAATGAGTGAGGGGGCCCTGGCAATCGTTTGTTTTGCGGAGATTACAAACAATATGTTGGAAGCAATGCTGACTTTTCATACCTTATGCCTGTCTGGCATGATCTTTTATATCGCTGCAGGTTACATAGTGAAGGATGAGAGAAAGAGGTATGATGCAGTGGGATAAGAAAAGACGTTTGGGATGTCGGGAGAGAATATAAAGGAAAACCGGGGCAGTGATACTGAATTTATGGGCAGAAAAGGATGGAAGCAGAATGATGTCAAAAGATAAGAAAAAAATGACAGCGGTACAAATAGGGAATCTGGTTGTCAGTGTTCTGGTATTTCTGTTTATGCTGTATCTGAATCTTTCCGTCCGATACTGCACGGACGACTGGCATTATGAGTTTGTATATTATGGATTTATGCCCGATGCAGGCGTCAGAAAAATGCGAACTTTTCAGGATTTACTGATCAGTATTCTGAATTATTATCGGATCAACGGCGGAAGAATACTGGCAAATGGTTCGCTCTTTTTCGTGCTGATGGCGGACCAGTGGGTATTTGACGTGGTCAATTCCGGAATGTTCGTTCTCATGGGGCTTTTGGTCTATCGACTGGTTCCGGACAGCGGATGGCGGACCCATGTATTTTCGCTGCCCCTGATCTATTTCAGCATCTTATATTTCAGTCTGTCGTTCGGGGATTCCGCGGTATGGTTGTCCGGATCGGTCAACTACCTTTGGATGGGAGTGCTGAATCTTTTTACAGTCTATCTGTTTCGAAAATACGCCGAAAAACAGCGCTGCGGGTTCCCGGAGATCTTTGTGACTGCGTGCTTGATGTTTCTGGCTGGACAGTCCAATGAGACTACGGGGGGGATGCTGCTGATCCTGATTGTGCTGTATGGCTTGGCTTATCGCAGGGAGAGAAAGATTGACTGGAGACTGTATGCGGCTGCGGTTCCGTCCATTCTCTGCGGCATGGCAGTGGTTATCCTGGCCCCCGGGAACCGGAACCGGGCGAGAGAAGTCCACAATATAGAGACCATAGGGCTTAAGGAGATCCGTCACAGCGTGTCCACGTATTTGACTGACCTGTTAGGTCAAACCTGGCCGGTCCTGCTCATTTGTCTGTTTGTATTTCTGATACAGATGCGCCGGGGGAAACGGCTGCAGGCATTTTGCGCCCAGCGTTTTTTCTGGGCAGGTGTGGCTGGAACGGCGGCGCTTGGTCTGGCAGGGGTGATGATCCCCCGGGGAACATTCCTGCCGGTGGCGTATCTGATCCTCGCGGGATGCGAGAACGTGGAATTTCTTTTCAAAAAGTGGACGGAGATTAAGGAGAAGGGTTGCCTCGAGAAACTTCTGGAAAAGAGCAGGCTGTCCTGGACAGCGCTGCGGCTGATTGCCGCGCTGTTCTGTCTGGAGACTGTGTACCTGCTGAGCGTCCTTTTGGAGGAGGATGCTGTATTTTCCGGCAATGATCTTCTTTTCCTTTCCAGAGGAATTGGGTTCATGGCGCTTGCGGCAGTCGTCCTGATCCTTCCGAATAAACAGTTTTGGATGGGAAAAATATTGCGTTACGGGAAAAAAATCCTCGTTTTGGGAGTCCTGATTTTTGGCATTTTTTATTTCACCGAAAACATGCGCGCTTTTCAGATAAATAAGGCTATGCAGCGGACGATGGAAGAACAGGCCCGCAAGGCCGCCACAGCCGGGGAGGGAGAAGTGGCGGCGGTGGGTTTTCCCCTATTTCAGATATCGGATTTCTGGCCGAGGGAAAGCGGCTGCTCTCACGAATACACGGCTGCCTGGATGCGGGAATATTTTCTGTACGAGGAAGGTGAAATGTGAAGTGGCGGAAGGTTCCAGAAGATCCAGGAGAATTTGTGAAAACGGAGAGAGGGCAGACAGGTGACAGGAAGATGGAAGGGGTAAGAAACAAAACGGCAGCTGCAAACAGGTATGGCGGGAAGAAAGCGGAATGGGCGGTCTTTGTCCTTTTGGCAGTGTCATTTACGGTGGTCGCCTGTTTTCACGAGCCCTGGTTCGGAGAAGCGGAGGCCTGGCAGATCGCCAGGAGCGCAAGCATAAAAGAAATCTTGTTTCACATCCCGCATTATGAGGGGCATCCGCCTCTCTGGCATCTTTTGCTTGCTGTCCCGGCAAAGCTGGGGCTGCCCTATGAGCTGAGCCTAAAGGTCATAGCCGGGGCTGCTGCGCTTTGCAGCGGTTGGCTGATCCTGTTCCGGTCGCCGTTCCCGAGACTGGTCCGTATGCTGTTGCCTTTTCATTATTTTTTCTTTTACCAGTATGGGATTGTGTCAAGACCATACGGATACGCGGTGCTCTGTATTCTGCTGATGGCGCTGGCTTTCCGGGATAAAGACAGCAGACCCGGCCGCTTTGTCCTGGCTATGCTCTTTCTCTGTCTGTTCAGCGCCTATGGCATTGTGCTGGCGGGGGGTGTCTGCGCCGTGTGGGTCTGGGAGATCGCCCGGGAAAAAGAGTGGAGACTGCTTTCGAAGAATTTTTGGGGGGACAGGCGGATCCGGCTGCTGATGATGCTTCTTGCGACGGCAGTACTGCTGATCCTGGAGATATTTCCGCGGTCTGATACTTATGCCGTTGTGGGCCGGGAGGGAAATCCTATCATTGAGAGACTGTTCTATACCTTTTTTTCCATGCTGCCGGACAGCATGGTGCTCACCCTTCTTGGGGGAGAATATTTTTTGAAATATACTTCGTTCACCCTGTTAGGACTGGCCGGAAGCGCGGTTCTGGGGCTCGTTATGCTTCTCGTCATAGCTGCGGTTTCTTCCGGAAAAAATCTGCGGTATTTCCTGACGCCTTATTCCTTCTTTGCCGTCTTTTCGGCGCTGGTTTATTTTAACGCGCATCACATAGGGCTTGGACTGGCCTTTACGGTATTCTGGCTCTGGACAGCCTGGGAGGATCCGGGCCGCTTGGGACTCTGGAACCGGGTAAAGAGCAGATGGAAAGGCCGTTTCAGGCTATCCGAGCAGGATCGGAAAAGCTTGGGAAAAGCCGGGACAGCGTTGGGCGTGTTATGCATGATCGTGCCGGTCTTCTGGACGATTATGTCCTCCTATCAGGATATCAGAGGGCCGTATTTCTTTGGAAGGGACGCGGCCGCCTTCATAAAGGAAAACGGACTGGAGGGACTCTCCATCATGGCGGAGTGGGACGTCTCAGAACCGGAGGAGGGGGAAGAGGAGGACGACCCCTATGAGAATATGGACACCAATCTCATTAATTTACCGGTTTCTATCCTTCCCTACATGAAAAATATGACTGTGTGGAACATGAAGCCGGGAGAGCCTGGGAAAGGGTATGTGGAGCACCGTGTGGCGGGCGCGGAGGAAAACAGGGACGCGATAGCCGAATGGCGGGAGCATGAGATTCCGGAGATGCTGATCGGAGATGTGGACCTTGAAACGGTGTACGGAAAAGAGATTGCCGGGCAATATGTCAGAGTATATCGGATATGGCCTATCTATGCAAATATCTGGAAGGGGTATCTGCAGGAGGCAAATATGATTGACGGCAGTTTTCTCTACCTGCGGCAGGATCTTCTGGAAAAGTATGGGCTGGAACCCATAAAAAATGTTTCGTTTTAGGGAGGGCGTGTTCCCGGTTCGGTCTGTGTATCAGCAAGGCTTCAATGATGCGCTTTGCGCCGAGGCATTTGCTCATAGAATAGCACTGCGGCCGGTCGAACTGTGAAAAAAGGTTGCAATCTTTGGGTAATTGTAGTTAAATAAAAGGGATATAGGTGAGACAGACCGGGGTTTTAATGAGTATGGGGCAGCGACCTGGGCAATTCGGCAGACGCTTTTGAACTTGTTAAAGAACCTCAGCCGGCGGAAAGGACAGCGGTTATGAAGAGAACGATTATCACGGTAGTAGGTAAGGATACGGTGGGTATCATCGCGAAGGTGTGCACTTATCTCGCGGAGAACGGAATCAATATTCTGGACATCTCCCAGACCATCGTGCAGGATTTCTTTAATATGATGATGGTGGTGGACACCGGTAAGAGCGAAAAGAATTTCGGAGACATGGCGGACGATTTGGAGAAGCTGGGCGAGGAGATCGGCGTGGTGATCAAGTGTCAGAAGGAAGAGATCTTTGACCAGATGCACCGGATCTGACAGCGGAGGCGGCTTGAAAGGGAGAGCGTGCGGTTCATATGCCGGCGCGGTTTTGCAGAGGATATTGATCCGGCGGCCGCGTCTGTCAGGAGCTTTGGGCCAGGGACAGAGAGCCGGGAGAGCGTCTCCCGGCGGGCTCCGCGGCGCATCGCGGAGAGAAGGACAGCCCTCCGGCTGTGGGATTTTTGGATGGAGGAAAGTTTATGATCAGCATATATGAGGTTGTGGAGACCAACAATATGGTTGAGAAGGAGAACCTGGATGTGCGAACCATCACTCTGGGCATCAGCCTTCTGGACTGTATCGACAGCGATCTGAAGCTGTTGAATGAAAAAATTTACAATAAGATCTATCAGGCCGCAAAGGACCTGGTGAAGACAGGCGAGGAGATCTCCCGGGAGTTTGGGATCCCCATCGTCAATAAGAGGATATCTGTGACGCCCATCTCCCTGGTGGGCGGGGCGGCCTGCAGAACCGTGGACGATTACGCGGGCATCGCCAGAACACTTGATAAGGTGGCCCATGAGGTCGGCGTGAATTTTATCGGTGGGTATTCCGCTCTGGTGAGCAAGGGGATGACGCCCGCGGATGAACTTCTGATCCGTTCCATTCCTCTGGCGCTCTCCACGACGGAGAGGGTGTGCAGTTCCGTGAACGTCGGCAGCACCCGCACGGGCATCAATATGGACGCCGTGAAGCTCATGGGCGAGGTCATAAAGGAGACGGCGGAGCGCACGAAGGAGCAGGATTCCCTGGGCTGCGCGAAGCTGGTGGTGTTCTGCAACGCGCCGGACGACAATCCCTTCATGGCGGGGGCCTTCCACGGCGTCACCGAGGCGGATAAGATCATCAACGTGGGCGTCAGCGGACCCGGCGTGGTAAAGACCGCCCTGGAGAAAGTCCGGGGCGAAAATTTTGAAGTCCTCTGCGAGACCATTAAAAAGACGGCGTTTAAAGTGACCAGGGTGGGGCAGCTGGTAGCCCAGGAGGCTTCCCGGATGCTGAACGTGCCCTTCGGCATTGTGGATCTCTCCCTGGCGCCAACCCCTGCCGTGGGAGACAGCGTGGCGGATATTCTCTGCGAAATCGGACTGGAGTACGCGGGCGCGCCCGGCACTACGGCGGCGCTGGCTCTCTTAAACGATCAGGTGAAGAAGGGCGGCGTCATGGCGTCCTCCTATGTGGGGGGCCTGAGCGGCGCGTTTATCCCCGTCAGCGAGGACCAGGGCATGATCGATGCCGTGTCGGCTGGGGCCCTTACATTGGAAAAACTGGAGGCAATGACCTGCGTCTGCTCTGTGGGACTGGATATGATCGCCATTCCCGGGGACACGAAGGCGTCCACCGTCTCCGGCATCATCGCGGACGAGATGGCCATCGGCATGGTGAACCAGAAGACCACAGCGGTCCGCCTGATCCCGGTGATCGGAAAGGATGTGGGAGAGACGGTGGAATTTGGAGGACTTTTGGGATACGCTCCCATCATGCCGGTGAACCCCTTCTCCTGCGAGGCCTTCATCAATCGGGGAGGCAGGATTCCCGCGCCCATCCACAGCTTTAAGAATTAAGGGTTGGTTGTCCGGAAACCGGCCCTTATCCTAGGGCGGGAAGATTGTAAAGGCTGGCAAAAAAAGCACGGGCAGAAAGGCTGTAAGCACGGCGAAAAAGCATGAGCGGGATTCTGCGGCCGGCAGGGGAAGAACACGGGCAGAAGGATCCGGACAAAAGAAAAACAGAATAAACAGTGGAAAATTTAGAAGAAAATTAGAAGATAGTTAGAAGAAATCAGGAGGCCGCATTTCGGATAAGAGATCGGTTCCTGCTGGGAGGAAGAATATGGCGATACGAAATATACGGGAGCTGGGAGACCCTATTTTAAATAAGACCTGCAAGGCGGTGACAGAGGTCACTCCCAGAATCCGGGAACTGATCGAAGACATGCTGGACACTATGTATGAGGCCAACGGCGTAGGTCTGGCTGCCCCCCAGGTGGGCGTCTTAAAAAGAATCGTGGTGGTGGACGTGACGGGACAGGATCCTTACATTCTGATCAATCCCAAAATCATAGAGACCTCCGGGGAACAGACGGGGCAGGAGGGGTGTCTGAGCGTGCCGGGAAAATGCGGCATTGTCACCCGGCCCGGTCATGTCAAAATAGAGGCTTACGACGTGAATATGAAGCCTTTTCAGGTGGAGGGCGACGAACTGCTGGCCAGGGCCTTCTGCCATGAGCTGGATCATCTGGAAGGCCATCTCTATGTGGAGAAGGTTCAGGGACCGCTGAAGGACGTTGTCCCTGAAGAGGCGGAGGAAGAATAACCAATTTCTTTTAGAACCGTTTTTGCATATGCAGGATCAGCAATCTTCGTCTGCTTATCGTTAGTCGATTTTTATCTGGCCGCAATATACAAGAAACGACCGGATGATGGCCGTGTCACAACGGGAGAGTATAAAAACTGGAGAAAGCAGATGAAGACTGAATGATACATTATGTCATTCAAATGGAGTAGATTTGTATATATTCTGTATTGAAAGGTGGGGGTATTTGATTTGGGGAAAAAATATTTGAACAAAAATACCGAATTTCAATGCGGAAATGGGAACGCAGTGCGGTTTAAGCCACAGAATGGGGATTCCAAAGTAAAGATAAATGGAGCGGAGGCACTATTAGATGACTGCTGTTTAAGCCTGATAGGTGTACCTAGCCCTGGACAGTGTAATTTATGCCCGAATCCTTCGACAGGAGTCCCTCCTGGACCCTGTAATGCGTTGACGATCAGGGGCACTTGGAATAATAATGCAAGGCTAAAGATTAGTGGGAAGGGCGCCCTGTCAAGCGGGTGTTCTATATTTTGTCCTGTAGGAGGCT
This sequence comes from uncultured Acetatifactor sp., assembly GCA_947589505.1. GTDB lineage: Bacteria > Bacillota > Clostridia > Lachnospirales > Lachnospiraceae > Acetatifactor. The sequence goes on from CANQCF010000004.1 coordinate 21,202, forward strand.
CCATAAAACCATTTAAACCCACGATTATTGCCTTGAATGTTGACGATGAGGCAAAAGCTAAGGCTGCAAGTATCGGGCAGTATGGTGGAGAAAGCAATACAGTGGATTCTGATACAGAATCAAATAATGAAACCGGCGTAGATGCGGGAAAAAACAATACGGAAGAACAGGAAATAGATACAGAACAGGAAAATGAGGAGGGAGAGGAAGATTCCGTTCAAGAAGTAGAATATGCGCTGTGCGATTACAAGAACTGCAGCAAAGCCAAGGAATGCAAATATCTGAAAGCAGCACATACGCTTAGGGAAACAAATGAAAGTAAAAATGCTGCGGAGTTAAAGGTCAATATGGGAAAGGACACCTTTGATCTTTATGCAGGTGATTGTTCTGCAATCGCTGCATTGCTATATGGGAGCTATATGTATAGCATTGCTCATCATCATATAGTGCCTGCAAACCAGTGCTTCAAGCCTTTTGCAGAAATAGTTAAACTTGCAAATTACTATAATTACAATATTAACAAAGCTGAGAATGGAATCAGTTTACCTACCATGAATTTGGGATATGATAAACATCCGTTTGATGAGCGGAAAAAAATTTCCTTCAATGCCATGGAAAAATTAGGACGACAATGGCATAAAGGGGGACATAAGTATTCTTGCAAGATAAGCGCTGAGTTGGACAGTATCCTGCCTAAGCCTTTTAAACACTATAAAGATGCTGTAGATGCTGAGCTTACAAGTTTCCAAATAAGGTTGAACGATGATTTAAAATGCAGGGCTGATAATTATGGACAACAAGCCGCTGAGTTTACAAGAACGATGGATCATATTTGTGAAAGGATAGCAAAAAAACTTAGAAAATTTGAAGACAGCCCTCAAAAAGCATACCCGTTCTTTGTTTCGAAACTGGCATTCTATTTTGCATATCAGGAGGAGTTGAACGGATACGAAGAAGAGTTATTCGGAAAGGAGGATGGTTAATTATGACAGAGTTTTATACCATTGAGGCGTCAACTAATGTCGAGGAGTATGTCAGTGTAAAGGATGGGATGAAGGAATATGAAAAACACTGTCAAATGTCTGAATTTCAATATTTTAATGCTGATCCGATAAGGGTTGAGGTAGATAAAGACAGCGGGAAGATTTTTCAGGATTTTTTATATGATAAGGGAGTTCCTATTATTTCCGATGGCTTGAAGGCTTGTTTGGATGAACTTGGCGTTGACTATCTTTTGTATAAAAAGATTATTTTGACAAAAAAGCTATTGGGAAAAGAGGAATTATACTGGTTGGCCCTGCCGCAAAGAATTAACTGTTTAAATCGGGAGGCGAGTGATATAGATGAAGAACTCAATTTTGCCGACGAGATTGTCATTAACGAGGATAAGGTTGGCAGATATGAGGTATTTAAACTTGCCGGGGTGACGAATCTGGATATTATTATTACCAAGAAAATTGCTGAAGTACTTAAGAAAAAGAATTTTATAGGTCTGCACATAAATAAATTAAATTGACAAGGAGGGAAAAACATGGCTATGGAACCAATGGATGTGGTAAAGCAGACGGGAAAAACTATTATTTTCGAAGAATTTAATAGAGATGAAGATAAGATGAATCTTGTCACTTTACTCACCAGGGATGATGAGGAGATCGCCCCTGAAAAATTCAAGGAGGCTCTGATGGGAAGGGAGTCAGAGCTGGTTGTAGAGAGCTATGCAGATTTTGTTGAGAAGTTTTCACCGATTATTTACGAAACGGTAGTAAAAACTGAAGATGGATCTGCACGTTTTGTCTATGATCTGGAAAAGCCAAAATATAATTGTACAAAGATTAAGCTTAAAGATCATGCGTTTTACAAAATGATCATGAATTTGATTGACCGAAAGGCAAACTCTGATAAGGGCAATCTGGAATTTCCTTATGATGATTTAAAAAAAGCACTTTCTCCTGAGGCGGAAATGGAGGAATGCAAAAAGATCCGCAAAAACCTCCTTAGCAACACAAAAGAATACATGAAATTAACTGCAAGCGGGGAACCTAGTTCTGAAGCAGATAGATTTGCTCAAAATATTATGGCTTGTAGAGATAAAATTGTTGATAAGTATCAGAATAAGAGTCCTCTTGCACTGTTGCCGCTGCTGATTGCTGACAAACAGAGCCAGATAGATAAGATGAAGGCGGCAGAAGAACCACAGGGGGGTTCGAGTGAAGTAAAGGCTATTCCTTGCAGCTACACATTTGATGATCATGGGAATTTACAACTAATTGAACAGAAAGACTCGGATGATGCCGTTACCGAGATTGTTCAGGAAGATGACGTTACTCAGCTTGTTAAGGTGGTGAAAGATGACTTTAGAGAGTCAGCGCCTGTAGCAATCAGAGATAATGCTTATGTTGCTGATCTGGTAGTTGATGTTTTTGTTCCTGGTGGCGGCGCTCAGCTTTCAATCCAGGATAGAGGAAAAATTGAGGCTGCAAAAAAACAACTACAGGATATTTATTGCAGCAGCTTAGAAAGTTTTACTAAAGCTGTTGCTGCGGTTGTGGAGAAGTTTGCCGGAGTAAAGAGCTTTTTTGACCATGCATCATATGAGGGCAAACTACCCAGGGATGTATCTGTAATAATAGCGAACTGTAAGGTCGATGCCATTTTGAATGATGAGTTGGCAAAAAACAGATTTAAGCACTACTTTGGGGCATTGCGTGATGAAAAGGACGTAAATAAGATTTGGTTTGGAATAATACCGGCTATTTCGACAGGTGATGCTGTACAAGCGTCAACAAAAAAAGCTTCGGATCCATTCGGAAAACGTTCGACAGATCATACATCAGAGAAGAAAGATGCATCAGGATTAATCGGATTGGATACGGCTAAGGAAATGTTGAAGCTTCTGGAGGAAGCTAAAATAATGACTTTTGTCAATTATAAGGCTGGAGAAAAGACGGGATTTATTGAACTTACTGATTCAAGAGTAAATCAATATAAGAAAGATTTTGAAAACGTACAAAGTGAATATGCGGTATTTGTGTACCCTAACTTTACAATTTTACCCAAGGAAAAGAATGCGGTAAAGATCGGGACGGAGTATCGACCTGAGGAAGATAGAGAAGTCGGAGCATTTATTACAATTCCGGGAATGTATCTCGATGCTTCCTATGTCGCTTGTGGGATGATGGTTGGAGTTCAGAATTATAACCTCCTGAAGTCCAAAGGGTACAAAGTTAAACCTAAATATCCATGTGTTCGTTTTGACTTGGAAGACGCGGATAATTCAAAACGTGTAACAACGAAGTTAAACAGAGAAACAACTATGGAGATGCAGAAGCAGGTCAAGGATACGATTATGGAAGATCGTTTCGGCTTTGTGTTTGCTGATAACAAAATTATATTCGACGGTAAAGTCCTGAATAATAGTTATGTAATTAATGCGCGAAGCCTTAAGCGGGATAATAATGGAAAATATAAGAGTTTATACAAGACACTGGTAAGGAATCTTGTTGATCAGCTTCTGAGAGCATCTGCTGAAAATGTCACAGATCAGATTGTAAATCAGTTTCTTATTGACTATGTTGATACTTGGAAACGCGATAACAAGGATGAAGAAAGAAAGTATGCAAACAGAATACTTCTTAAAGGTGAAACGATTGAGCTTGATCCCGGAAAGCATAGATTGCTTGTTACTTACAACCAGGAACAGGAAGTATGGGAAGATATAGTTATTAATGATTCAGAAAGTGAGGTATAAGAGATGAAGTACAGGTTGTGTATTGAAGGTGACAGCGGAAAGATTAATATTACGAATCCGGATGTGATTAAGAAAATAAACATCAAGATCTCGCAGAGTGACAAGTCGGCAAACGACAGATCCGACCAGCTTTTTGGAGACTTGGTGATACAGGGGCTGTTAAACGATAAGTCTCAGCAGGAAACAAAGGAAATATTTGAATGGTCTATGAAGACAGATAAGGCAAATGTTTATAAGACCGTTTCTATCCAGGTATATAATCAGGATGAGCTGCTGAGAGATTATTTTTTGAAGGATATGTATTGCACTAGCTATGAAGAGATTTTTGATGAATACCGGGACGGATCGGGCAGCGGAGCCGATTCTATAGGATCATTTATTTTGGAGATGAAACAGAGAAAAGGTTCGATAGAAACCATAGTAGTTTCCTGCGAATAAGGTAGTTGCCATGAAGATTAGTGGATTTGAGAAAATTGTCAGCATTGAAAGTTTTGAATATCTTAATCTTATGGACAGCCATGTGTCCTGTTCATTCTCTGCATGCATAAAAGAGGATGATGTAAACAGCGCGTTTGGGATGGTGGATAGTGATATTGATTTCGAGGATGATAATTTCAAATTCACTGGACATGTCACGGATGTTTCAGTTTCCAATGATATTAGCGGCGTGTATATTGATGTAAAAACTATCGGCAAAACTTATTTATATGATCAAGATAGGTATAGCAGAGTTTTTCAGCAAGGAGATAAGACTGTATCTGGCATACTATCACATATGAAGGGTATGTCGGATACAGACTTTCAAGGAAAGGAAGATCCTGTTGTTGAAAGCATTGTATTTCAGAATAATGAGACGGAATGGGAATTTGTAAAACGTTTAGTAAATAGATTTGGGTTCCATATATTTTCTCAGGAGAAAATATGTATTGGAAAGTATGGAAACGATCAGGCAGAGGTAAATGAAGAGAAGCTTATCGATTATAAAATAAAAGTTAATACAAAAGGAACTCATATAAAATGCAGGATGGATGTTTCTTTTGAAATGGGATGCCAGATAAAATACTCTGGAAAACAGTACTATGTGGCTTCAAAAAAATATTTGTTGGAAAAAGGAAAATACTATTTTGAATATGAGTTGTATGAAATAAAAGATGACACAGAAATACAAGAAGAATCTGAAAACGTATATCTTTACGCAAAGGTAACTGACAATAATGATCCCGATAAGATGGGAAGACTTCAGGTTGATTTTGAGAACGAAAGCATTGAGGACTGTATGAAAGATAGTCCGATTTGGATAGATAGAATGGATTTTTACGCCAGCCATGGTTTGGGATTGGTGTGCATTCCGCAGAAAGATGATATTGTTAGAGTTCATTTGTATCATGGAGACAGTAAAATCGTAGGGTGTGTTCGGACAGAGAAATACTGTGATCCGTATGAAAATTGTAATGATAAATACCTTTTACTTGATGAGGAGATATTTGTTCATTACAGTGATGGAAAAATCTTAATTCATGATAAAGATAACCAGGTAAAAATATCGGATGAAGAAATATCGATCACAGTTGGGGACAAGGTCGTTATATCGGCTGCGAACGATAAGATTCTTATTCAGAGAGATAAAGCGGCTATTGAAATAACTTCGGATATAAATTCATCTGGCGGAAACTATGTTGTCGAAGCCGAGGGTGATGCATCTATAACAGGGACAAATGTCAATATAAAAGGAAAGAGTGGAGTGAGCGTCAACTAATGTATGAAATCGATAAGGAAGCCATAGAGAGAAAAATCACGAGTACAAAATTCTCGGAAAATGGCGAGACAAACAAAGCCGTAAGGGATTCGCTGTTGGCATTAATGAAAGAACTCTGTGATTACACACATGATGTAAATGAAAAATTGGTGAATGAAGTTTGGGACAGAAACGAATGCTGTCGAATAGACGATATATATACTACTGTATTGCCCATGGCTGGAGATAACGACAAACGCAAGACCGAATACGAGGCTGCGGGTTTATATAGAATGGGAGAATACAATCCATACAGAGTGTTTTTTGATTGTGAATATGATGAAATAAGAAATATTGTAGGAGATTTGTCGTCTCAGAAGAAGATTTATAAGGGTAGTTATAAAAAAGATGGAAGGACAATTGAATTCGATTATAGTTTTGAGTTTGATAATTCTTTTGTTAAGGCACAAGAGAGAATGTTCAGTTATGCCGAACAGTATTGCATAAAAAATCCTATTGTCTTTTCTCCCTATAGCCATAAAGCATTCATAGTAAAGGTTGATGAAAGTATTAAAAAAGAAATTGTTAAGCCTAATTTTGAATTTAAGAAGAATAAGATACCCATTGTAGGTGAAGACGTTATAGATGAAGAGATCTGTTTGTATTGGAATATATGTCAAAGCACGAAAACGCTTAAAACATATGATGCAAAAGAACCATATGGAGATAAAACAAAATATGTATATTCTTTTAAGCGAAAAAAGGACGGGATTTATTTGCTGCCGTTACCGGAGAACAATCAAACAAAAATCTATGAGATCCGATTTGGTGAAAATGGTGTAGAGATTGTAACAGATCATGAAATTGAAGATTTTGTGGTGTTTGAGTATCACGAATTGGATCCGAACTCAAGCATTGTTGCGGAACGGCGGTCGAAAAAAATGTTATTTCATAACAGAGTGGAAGAGAAAATACAAAATCGACGCCGCATTTTATCGGAAGGTGATATCGAGCGGGCAATAGGTTGTTTTAGAGAATGGCCGGATATTTGCTGTGATAGATCAGATGGTAAAGGCAGGAGTGTAATTCGTTATTCAAAAAATTATATAGCTGATCGAAAAGATAAGACCATGTTTAATAGCATTCGAAGAGAATATGTACATTTTAAGAAAACAGATGATAGGTTTTTGACAGATTATGCGAACTATATTCTTGAATATTTAGAATACTATTATCCTGAAATAGAGTGGGCTGGTGAGATATAATGGCTTATTTATGGGAAAATTATTCGAAAGAAAAAGAATATCGTCTTGCCGAAAAAATCTGTCCTTATGTAGAAGTGCTAAATCAAAATACATATCCGGTTAATGTAAATCCGTTAATAAGGTTTTCGAAGATTTTTGATTCGACATTTGGAGAGGGCAATGAAAGAACTTTTGCATTTGATTCTTTGACATCTCTAATCGGAGCAGAAGGTACAGAACAGATAGTAAATATAATATTTCATTATCTTGCACAATTGGACAGGGCTAAAGGTCTGGATAAAATCCAGCGCATGATAGAAGAACTGAAAAATGAAATGGAACAAGGACTATGGGGAAAGAAGATAAAAGCTTTAATGGGAGAAATGACAGATGCTGACAGAGAAAGCATATTGTATGTTTTGGCACAAAGAGTAATCAACGATAATCAGTCATTTTTTATGGAAGCAGTAGGAAAGACATTTCCGATTTCTTCTTTATGCTGCGAGGAACAGACAGGATTATTCTATCTATATATTGGAAGCGAAAAAAAAGACTATAATACCAAAAAACTTAATTTGATTATAAGATTATTTTGGAATCCTAATAAGGAATTAGAGATAGTATGGGATCAACATTATGGAATTGTCGGGTGTGACGATACTATGCATATTGATTCTATTCAGATCGTTTAGGGGATTGGCAGGGTGGACCTTGTTTGAATATAGACTTATTATCTTGGTATTGTAAAAAAAGGTAATGTTTGGCGCAAAATATGATGATCCCTATAGAGAGGATGCTGTCAAGTATGTAAAGGAGAATTATAGACCATCAATGAGGATATATGAGATGATTTTTGATACGCCTTCGGAACGGGCAAAACATTATTCGGGAAATAAAAACTCTGATGATGAAAAAACAGGGAAGGAGCTGCGAGGAAAATGAATACAACGACGAAATATGATAGCAAATGGGATGATACGGTTAAAGACTTATTGAAGGCTTCGTCTTCGGATTCCATACAGCCTCAGCAGGATGAAAATGGAAACGAAATAGAGGTAAAAATATCCAAAATAACAGATTACCACTTGAATACTACACCCGGATTCTTAGAGATTCCGAACAAAATGGATTTGTTTACCGGCTTGGATATCACAGAAAAGGATAAACTGTTTGTTAATGTATCGGGGAATTATAGTCTGGATCCAACGGTATTGTTTGTTAATGGAGAAGATAACGCTATTGGGTTCTTTAAAATAGAGACTTATCTTGAGATAGGACAGGAAAAAAAATATCTTGTGACAAAAGCTGAAAATATCAATTTTGAAGGACACAAGAGCACAAAGTATTATTTTGTATTCTGTCTTAAAACGGGAATAGCAGCTAATATACTCTATAAGGCTCCTATAGAGGTTGAGTTTCATAAAACGGAGGAGGCAGAAACACATTTATGTATTGATTTTGGAACGTCAAACACTACAGTTGGATGCTTTTTGGATGGGCATTATATAAAAAATATTTCGAACTTGGCGGTTAGCAATGGGAATGTGGCGTTGAACTCCGAAAATGTTGCCAGCTTCATAGATAAAGAGAAAATCAACAGTAAGGACAAGTATGATACGATAACATATAGAAATATAGTGCCAACGGTGGTCTATGTTGTCGACTGCAGCAAGCCGGCTGACATAGAATATGCGTTTGGTTATGAGGCAACAAAAAGAATAAAGGATGATAATTATTGTCCTAATGCCAGCTGCTTTATGGAGATTAAGCGTTGGACATCGAATCTTGAAGTAAATGAAGATATTCAAGATTCGCAGGGAAATAAGGCAAATGTGTCTAGAAGGGATATTATTGCGGAGTATCTTTTGTATGTTATAAGAGCAGCTGAAAACCAGTTTAAGTGTAAATTTAAGAATGTTCATATCTCTGCTCCGGTAAAATTGAAGGACAAAGTGTTGGAGTTCTATGGCGAAATACTTTCGGAACATGGGTATGTACTTGAGAAAGATAATGCAATTGATGAAGGAATTGCAGTTCTGTATAGCATTATCAATAATCAGATTAGAGAAGAAAACTATGAGAACGGAAAGAGTGAAAAGGCATTAATAATAGATTGCGGCGGCGGCACATCTGATTTGGCGTCATGCGAGTACAAGATAGATAAAGATGAGGATGGAATTATCAACCTGGACATTAATACTGAATACATGAACGGCGATGTAAATTTTGGTGGAAACAATCTCACTTACAGGATAATGCAGTATATGAAGGTTGTATATGTGCACTCAATCAAACAAGGGGAACGGCTGAATATTGATGAATTGATAAAGATAGATACTAATGCACTTTTTTCATATATAGAAGGTGAACTGGAAAATGATGATGACTCGAAGGTTAAGGAAAGGTACGAGGAGGTTTACCAGGGAATTGATGAGGCATATGCTGAAGCCGAAAATGTAATCCCGACACGTTTTAGCGAATATGAGAACCAGACAAAAGAGATTTTTGATAAGGTCAAAAACAACTTTTTCTTCTTATGGAAGCTGGCGGATGAGATGAAGAAGGAGTTTTATCGCAGTACCTCTATATCGAGGTATACCTTTATACAGGATGATGGCAAAATCCAAGATATTGATCTTCATGTGGGCCGGATAGAGAAGTGGAGGCTTTCGATCGTTAAGGAAGATGGAACACTAAAAGAACAACCTTATCCTGATATCACATTTACCGCTAAAGAAATAGATAAGTTGCTTCGGGCAGATATATACTATCTGGTAAGAAAGTTCTTGAACGATCTTTATATGAAAAAGACGTTAGACACATATAGTCAGATTAAGCTATCAGGTCAATCTTCAAAGATCAATATTTTTATGGATTCATTGAAGGAGTTTTTGCCTGGAAAGAAAATTAAGAGTGGAAGAATTAATTCTAAAGGCAATGATGCTGAAGAATTAAAACTCTTGTGTTTAAAAGGCGCCATTATGTATCTTCACGCATTAGAGACGTCTAACATAGAAGTTTCGTTGAGAAATGAAACACAAAACATTCCTATCTCCGTATATATCAAGACACAGAATGGCGAAGATAAGGAAATGATCAAACAAGGGAATGACTGGGAACAAAGTGCAAATAAGGGACGGATAACAACGGCGGGCAAAGTGGTCTACCTGTACATGAGAAATGTAGATAAAGAGATAGGCGAGCCATATAAATATGTCTGCGAGAACGTTGAGTATTCAGAAGCCCAATTTGATGATATTAAACGAGTTTCCTTTGGCTTGATTGGACAGAAAGAGATAGATGATCTTCCGGCAGACAAAAAGTACTTCTTTGTGTATTTGAATAAAGACAGATGGGGATTTAATATATTACCCATTTACAGAGATGGCGAGGGAAAACTGTTTATGGGTAAAGAAGAGTTTTGTTCATTCGAGATGGATATTCTGCAGGAATCATTCTTTGATGGAAGAAAGTAGGTGAGCAAATGTTCCGGCCTTCTTTTAACAAGGGAAGCGTCTTAAAACAGCATATGTTAGAGGCGTTGAGGGATTATCCATATACTGTGTTGGAAGTAGGGTATTCTGCTTATGGAGACGGCATTATTTCGGGGTTTGAAGTAACCCCGGAAGATGGCGGTCGGTTCATGATTTCCCCTGGCATATTGAAGTTAAATGAAAAGATTTATGTGTCTTCTCAGATCCTGACGATAGATCAAATAAATGGAAAGCATTATGTTTATCTGACAATCCAAAACCAGGATAATCCTGATGGTGGGGACATTATTATAAATATCGAGCAGGGACTTGAACCATTAGAAAGTGGTTTTGAGATTTTCAGATATACAAAAAATGCTGAAATGTTTGAGTATAATGATATCGGCGAGCTGTTTAGGGATTCGATGAATCGAATTAATCAATCATACTGTAAATATGCAGTAATTGGAGGAAGTACGCTTCATCCATGTTGTTTCAGATTGTTTGCGGAGGCAATTTTAGAAAGTGCGAACGCAACATCACAAGATGTTGCATTTGCTTATCAATGCTTAAATGGTATTAGGAATATGAATGTTGTTAATCACTATTTTAAGGGGGATTCTTCTAATGCCGAGGGTCTGAAAGAAGAAATGAAAGCTATTCTGGATAAATTAAAAAAGAGTAGCGTTGTTGAGGAGAAACAGTTAGAAAAGCTTGAGATGCCAAAAAAAACGGTAATATCGTGAAGGCTTATAAGCAGCAGACAGAATTAAAAAAAGCATATATACTGCATTCGCTTGGATTGCCAAAACAGAAATCTAAAATATATGGTGAAATAGACTTTGTTGTGGTTTGTGATAGTATTCGATGTAGTTGAATCATCCAAATCCTGCGAAGCCGAAGAGAGTTCTTGCGTTCCTGTGGATTTGGCAAGGGGTGTATCAGGGGATAGAGAGGGTTATTTAACCTTACAACTTCGGGTTGACACAAAAGCGCAAATACCCTATCCTATTCTTATCTCGAGATAACCGAAACGAGGAGTAAACGGCATGAAAATTGTTTTTATGGGGACGCCGGATTTTGCACGGGGCGCGCTGGACGCCCTGGTGAGGGCGGGACATGAGATCGTCCTGGCGGTCACGCAGCCGGATAAGCCGAAGGGCAGGAGCGGCCAGACCGCGCAGCCTCCGGTAAAGGAATACGCGCTGCAGAAGGGGATACCGGTGTTTCAGCCGGAGCGCATCAAGCGGCCGGAAGCGGTGGAAGAGTTAAAAAAATATCCGGCGGATGTCTTTGTTGTTGCGGCTTTCGGGCAGATTCTCTCTCAGGAGATCCTGGATCTGCCAAAATACGGCTGTCTGAATATCCACGCCTCCCTTCTGCCAAAATATAGAGGGGCTTCTCCCATCCAGCATGTGATCCTGGACGGTGAGGAGAAGACCGGCGTCACTGTCATGCAGATGAACGCGGGGCTTGACACGGGGGATATGCTCTACAAAAAAGAAATCCCCATCGCGGCGGATGACACTTACGAAACGCTCCACGACAAGCTGATGGCGCTGGGGGGAGAGGCGATCACGGAGGCGCTGGAACTTCTATCACAGGGGAAGCTGAAGGCTGAGCCCCAGGACGACAGCCTCAGCTGTTACGCGCCCCTGATCACGAAAGCTATGGGCAGACTGGACTTTTCAAAGGACGCAAAGGTTCTGGACAGGCAGATCCGGGGAATGACGCCCTGGCCCAGCGCATATACTTACTACAATGGAAAACAGCTGAAAATCTGGAGGGCAGAGCCGGCGGATGGCGCTTCCGGGCCGGGGGAATCCGAGGGCAGGGCCTTTCCCGGAGAGACGGGGGAGGATCTTTCAAAAATTTCCCCGGGAGAGATCCTGGAGGTGCAGAAGGACTGTATTAAGGTCGCTGCGGGACGGGGCACGCTCTGGGTGTATGAGGTGCAGCTGGAGGGAAAAAAACGGATGCCCGTCCATGATTTCCTGCTGGGCGTAAAGCTCCGGCCCGGGGAGAAGCTGGGCTGATAGAAGAAGAGACGGTTGCCGGTTTTCGGGCGGAGGGTCCGGAAGAAGAGACGGTCCGCCCATGATTTCCATCTGGGCGTGAAGCGCCGGCCCGGGGAGAGGCCCGGCTGATCGGAGAAGAGACGGCCGCCGGTTTCTGTGCGGAGGGTCCGGGAAACGGCGAGATGACAGGCGAAAAGTTGAACGATAAGCGTCAGGGCGGCTTTGAGAAGGAGCTTACTGAAACCTTGCGGAGAGAGGAGTGCTGCGTATGAGTACTGCAATCGGTATGGGAATGTATTATTACGGGCTGGATCCCACCTATATTCTGGTCCTGATCGGAATGGTGCTGTGCCTAGGGGCCAGCGCGCTGGTGAATTCCACCATGAAAAAGTATCACAGGATCGCAAACGCCAGGAATCTGACCGGGGCGGATGCGGCGAGAAGCATCCTGGAGCGGGAAGGGCTCTATGACGTCAGTGTGGAGTGTCTGGAAAACGGCGGCGATCACTACGATCCCAGGGCCAATGCCGTGCGGCTTTCCCACCAGAATTATTATTCGAATTCCGTAACGGCGGTCAGCGTGGCTGCCCACGAGTGCGGACACGCTATTCAGCACGCCCAGGGCTACTGGCCCATCAGTGTGCGGACCGCTCTGGTTCCCATAGTGAACATCGGGAGCCAGCTGGGGGTTCCCCTGATCTTTCTAGGGGTGCTTTTAAGCTGGAATCAGACTCTGATCAACGTAGGGATCTGGGCCTTTTCCCTGGCAGTTCTCTTTCAGCTGGTGACGCTCCCGGTAGAGTTTAACGCCTCCAGGCGCGCCGTGGGGAAGATCGAGCAGTACGGGCTCCTGGGATCGGAGGAGACCGGCGGGGCGAAAAAGGTGCTGTTCGCGGCCGCCCTGACCTATGTCGCCGCGGCGGCGTCCACCATTCTGCAGCTTCTCAGGCTGGTTCTGCTGTTTGGCGGCGGAAACCGAAGAAGAAACGATTAAGCGTGAAATGGGAGGCTTTTGTGGATTTTTTTTGCCGGTGATAAGCGAAAGGAATGAATGGAGATATGGAGAATCTGCGGGAGATCGCTTTGGACGGGCTCCTTGCCCTGGAGCGGGACGGTGTGCCTTCCCATCAGCTGATCCGGGGAATCCTGGAGAAGTACGATTATCTGGATTCTCAGGAGAAGGCGTTCCTCAAAAGGCTTCTGGAGGGAACTCTGGAGAGGCGAATCGAACTGGACTATGTGATCGACTCTGTTTCCAGTGTGCCCGTAAAGAAGATGAAGCCGCTGATACGGAATCTGACGCGTATGAGCGTCTATCAGCTTCTGTACATGGACGCCGTGCCGGACAGCGCGGCGTGCAACGAGGCCTGCAGGCTGGCTGCAAAGCGAGGTTTTTCCAACTTAAAAGGGTTTGTGAATGGTGTCCTGCGAAAGATCGCCAGGGAGAAGGGACATCTCCCTCTTCCGGATCCTCAGCGGGACATTTTGTCATATCTGAGCGTGAAATATTCCATGCCGGGCTGGATCGTGCAGGAGTGGATGGAGGAATACGGCCGTGAACGGAAAGACGGCGCGGAGATGGCGGAGACGATCCTGAAGGGACTCCTGGAGGTCCATCCGGTGTCCCTCCGGATTCCGGAGACACTTTCAGAGCAGGAAACCGGGGAAGTAGCCGCGCGTCTCGTCTCGGCGGGGGCAGCTCTGAAAGAAAATCCCTATCTGGAGCGGATGTATACGGCGGAAGGATTGGACAATCTGGGAGATTTGCGGGACTTTATTGAGGGGCGGCTCATCGTTCAGGACGTGAGTTCCGTCCTTGCGGTGAAGGCGGCGGGGATCCGCCCGGGGGATTTTGTGATCGACGCCTGCGCTTCGCCCGGCGGAAAGAGCGTGCTTGCCGCGGAACTGGCCGGGCCGGGAGGACGGGTTCTGGCGGGGGATGTCTCCGAAAAAAAGGCGGAGAGTATCCGGGAAAATATCATCCGGATGAAGGCGGATACGGTTTCAATACGGATCTGGGATGCGCGGGAGCCGGATCCGGAACTGTTTCAAAAAGCGGATGTTCTGCTCCTGGATGTGCCCTGTTCCGGCCTCGGTGTAATAGGAAAAAAGAGAGATATTAAATACAGGGTTTCAGAGGAAGGGCTCCGATCCCTGGAGGAACTGCAGAGGGAGATTGTCCGGGGTTCCTGGCAGTATGTGAAACCCGGCGGGATCCTATTATACAGCACATGTACGATTCGAAGACAGGAAAACCGGGACATGGCGGCCTGGATCCTGAGGGAGTTTCCCTTTGAGCCCGTGCCTGTCCTGGAGGATCTGCCGGAGGTGGTACGCCGGGGAGTGCTGCGGGAGAAGGAGAGCAGGGATCAGGCGGATCCTGCGCTGGAGGACTGCTGCGCCCAGCTCCTTCCGGGCGTTCTTGAGTCGGACGGTTTTTTTTTCGCAAAGTTTCGCAGGAAAAAAGAGAGATAAGAAAATTACTCAGCTTGGAAAATGCAGGAAGGGAAACCTGAAAAAAGAGGATCACGGAGAGGAAAAGTTTTGATATGACGACGCAGAAACCGCAGGAGGACATGAACGATATCAAATCCCTGACGCTCCCGGAACTGCAGGCGCTTTTGACGGGGCTGGGGGAAAAGCCCTTCCGGGCAAAGCAGCTGTATGACTGGATGCATGTTAAGCTGGCGGCGGGCTATGAGGAGATGACAAATCTTCCTGCAAAGCTGCGGGAAACCTGCGGGGAGAAGTTTCGTTATATTTTACTGAAACCGATACAGGTCCAGGTCTCCCGGATCGACGGCACGAGAAAGTACCTCTTTGCCCTGGAGGATGGGAATGTGGTGGAGAGTGTCTGGATGAAGTATCAGCACGGGAACAGCGTCTGCATCTCCTCACAGGTGGGCTGCCGGATGGGCTGCAGGTTCTGCGCTTCCACCCTGGACGGACTGGAGAGGAACCTGACCGCCTCCGAAATGCTGGAGCAGGTTTACACCATTACTCGGGATACCGGGGAGCGGGTCAGCAACGTGGTGGTGATGGGCACTGGGGAACCGCTGGACAATTATGAGAATCTGATCCGGTTCCTGCAGCTTTTAACGGATGAGAACGGTCTGCACATCAGTCAGAGAAACGTTACAGTATCCACCTGCGGGATTGTGCCGAACATGAAACGCCTGGCGGAGGAAAAGCTGCAGATCACTCTGGCGCTGAGCCTTCACGCCGTCACGGACGAGAAGCGCCGCAGGCTCATGCCAATCGCGGAAAAATATTCCATACAGGAGCTGATGGACGCCTGCGAGTATTATTTCCGCAGGACGGGCCGCAGGATCACTTTTGAGTACAGTCTGGTGGGCGGCGTGAACGACTCGGACGGGGACGCCCTGGGATTGGCAAAACTTGCCGGTCCCCTTGGATGTCATATCAATTTAATTCCGGTCAATCCTATCAAGGAGAGAGAATATGTGCGCTCCGGGAAGGAAAGAGTGCGGGAATTTAAAAATAAACTTGAAAGAAATAAAATTAATGTTACAATTAGGAGAGAGTTAGGCCGCGATATCGACGGCGCCTGCGGGCAGCTGAGGAGAAAGCATCTTGCAGCGGATCAGCCTCAAAAAGGTAAGGCGGCGGATGCTTTGGGACATACAGGAGGACAACAGGAGTGCTGAAAGCATTTTCCATAACTGAGATCGGAAAAAAAAGACAGTTGAATGAGGATTCTGTCTACGCGTCACAGGAGGCGGTGGGAGATTTCCCGAATCTGTTCATTGTTGCGGACGGCATGGGGGGACACAAGGCCGGGGATCGTGCTTCCCGGGAGACGGTGGAGATCATGCTGGATACTATCTCCCACGCGTCCGGAATGGGAATCCGGGCAACGTTTCGCGAGGCCCTGGAGACTGCCAACCAAAAGATCCGTCAGGATGCCAGGAGATCTATCGAACTGGAAGGGATGGGTACTACGGCAGTGGCGTGTACGATAGATGGGGATCGGATGACGGTTGTGAACGTGGGTGACAGCAGGCTCTATGTGATCAGCGAAAGAGAGGGGGTTCGTCAGATTACGGTGGACCACTCCCTTGTCGAGCAGATGGTACAGGAGGGGTTTCTGTCCAGGGAGGCCGCCAGAAATCATCCCAAAAAGAACATTATCACCAGGGCGGTGGGCGTGCTGGACGAAGTGGAGCCGGATTTTTTTGAGGTGACGCTCCGGGAAGGGGACAGGGTGCTCCTGTGTTCGGACGGGCTCAGCAATATGCTGGAGGACGAAGAGCTGGGGATCATTGTAAACAGCGTGGGTTCTTTGGAGGAGAAGGCGAAGATGCTGGTGGACGCCGCAAACGGAAACGGCGGGAAGGACAATATTTCCGTGATTCTTGTAGATCCCTTTGAAAAGTAGAACAAGTCAGATCCCACCCCGTGGAACCGCGAAAATCGCCAGACGCTTTCAGGGGTGTCGGACCGGGTTTTGAAATAGGTTGTTTGGAGAAGATACATGGTAAAAATTGGTATGATGATTGGAGACCGATATGAGATCCTGGAAAAGATCGGTACCGGTGGAATGTCAGATGTCTATAAGGCGAAGTGTCATAAGCTGAACCGCTTTGTGGCGGTGAAGGTTCTGAAGCAGGAGTTTGCGGAAAATGAGAATTTCGTGTCGAAATTTATCATCGAGGCCCAGGCTGCTGCGGGGCTCATGCACTCTAATATCGTAAACGTCTATGATGTGGGCGAGGAAAATGGGATCCATTATATCGTAATGGAGCTCATCGACGGTATTACCTTAAAGAAGTATATTGAGAAAAAAGCAAGACTGTCTTATAAAGAGGCGGTGAGCATCGCCATACAGGTTTGCATGGGGATTGAAGCGGCTCACAACCATCATATTATCCACAGGGACATCAAACCTCAGAATATTATCATCTCCAAGGACGGAAAGGTGAAAGTTACGGATTTTGGAATTGCCAAGGCGGCTTCCAGCAATACGATCACATCCAATGTCATGGGTTCCGTCCATTATACCTCGCCTGAGCAGGCCAGGGGCGGCTACAGTGATGAGAAGAGCGATATCTAC
The DNA here is from genome assembly GCA_947589505.1 of uncultured Acetatifactor sp. GTDB lineage: Bacteria > Bacillota > Clostridia > Lachnospirales > Lachnospiraceae > Acetatifactor. The sequence goes on from CANQCF010000004.1 coordinate 38,494, forward strand.
TCCCTGGGGATCACTCTGTTTGAAATGCTCACAGGCAGGGTTCCTTTTAACGGAGAGACTACCGTTGCCATTGCCATCAAGCAGATCCAGGAGGAAATGCCGTCGCCCAGGGAGTTTGTTCCGGAAATCCCCGCAGCGGTGGAAGCCATTGTCCTGAAGTGCTGCCAGAAGTCGCCGGACAGGCGGTATCAGAGCATGGGTGAGCTGGCGGCGGACTTAAAGCAGGCGCTTCTCACACCGGACGAAGATTTTGTAGTGATCAATGGCCCGGACGTGGAGGGCGGGACCAGGGCCATGACGGATCGGGAGATCTCCCAGGTCAGAAGGCGCAGCGAGCCGGAAAATACGGAAACGGAGATGATGCGTCTCAAAAAAGAACCCCAGGAATATTACGAGGACTCCTATCAGGAAGGGGACGAAGGATACGAGGAGGAGCCGGAAGGCTCTAAGATGGAGAGGTTCACCACGATTTTGACTATCCTTGCCGGAGTAGTCATCCTGATCATCATTGCGGTGCTGGCGGTCAGCCTGCTGGGAAAGATGAAAGCACCGGACAATTCCGGCCATTCTTCTCCCATTCTGCAGGACAGTTCGGAGACGGATTCAGAGGAGTCTTCGACGAGTCAGGATGTGGAATATAAGGAGATGCCGGTCGTGGAGAACCTGGACGTGGAGGAGGCCAGAAGGCGCCTGATCGATCTGGGAATGTATGTCTCCCTGGAGTATCAGGAATCCGATACCATTATCGCCGGCAGGATCATCAGCGCTGATGTCCAGGCCGGCAGTATGGTGGCGGAGGGAAGCGTGATTACCTTGACGGTGAGCTCCGGCGTGGAGGGGATTGAAGTCCCGGAAGTCACGGGTTATACCTTTGAGGAGGCGTCCAATAAACTGACGCAGCTGGGATTCCTCGTGAATAGAACGGACGACTACTCCGATACCATAGAGGAGGGAGTGGTGTTCTATCAGAACCCCGTCAGCGGTGTTAAGGCGCCCAAAGGAAGCGTGATCTCGGTCACGGTCAGCAAGGGAGCAGAAAATAAAAAGGTCAGGGTACCGAACCTGATCGGCATGGAACAGACGGAAGGGACCCTGGAGGCTATTGAAAACGGACTTGCCATTGGGGAGATTACTTTAGTTTACAGTGATACGGTGGCAGCGGGACTGATCTGTTATCAGAGTTATTCCCATGGCATCTATGTGGACCCGGGGACGGCCATTGATATCAATGTCAGTCTGGGACAGGCGAAATACACGTACAAGTGCAACCTCAGCATTACGGCGCCCACCGTGGAGGAGGCTCCGGAGTTCAGCTATGGCTCTGAAGTGGGGCTGAAGCTTGTGACCGACACGGGACAGATCCTTTTGGACACGAAGACCACCAGTTTCCCCTATGCGGCAAATTATTACAATCTTGACGCGCCCGGAGGTATTCTGACCATGACTTACAAAGTGACGATTCCGGGGGAGAACACGGTGGATCCCGAAACCGGGGAGACGATTGTAGGGGCATCCACAACGGAAGAAAAATCTTTTACCAGACGGATTGATTTTGTGCAGGAATAGGGAAAGCATGCAGGAAAAAACACTGACCGGAAAGATCGTCAAAGGGATTGCCGGATTCTATTATGTCAGCGCAGAAGGAAAGCGGTATGAGTGCAAGGCGAAAGGGGTATTCCGGAAGGACCACAGAAAACCCCTGGTAGGGGATAACGCAAGGATCGAGGTACTGGACGAGGACATGGGCCTGGGCAATATCAGGGAACTTCTGCCCAGATCCAGTGAGCTGATCCGCCCGGCGGTGGCAAACGTGGACCAGGCGCTGGTCATTTTCGCAGTGGCGAGCCCGAAACCGAATCTGAATCTTCTGGACCGCTTCCTGGTGATGATGGGGCAGCAGAACCTCCCCTGTGTGATCTGTTTCAACAAGCTGGATCTGGATCATGGACATCTGTCGGAGGAATACCAGGCGGTCTATGAGAAAAGCGGTCATTCGACGATTCTGGTGAGCGCGGCAAGAGGGGACGGCGTGCCGCAGCTCAGGGAGCTTCTGAAGGGAAAGACCACTGCCGCAGCCGGACCCAGCGGGGTGGGGAAATCCTCTCTGACCAATTTGCTTTTGGGGCAGAGCGCCATGGAGACCGGGGAGCTCAGCCGTAAGCTTGAACGGGGGAAACACACTACAAGGCACTCGGAACTCCTGGAACTGGGAGAGAACAGCTATATTTTGGATACGCCGGGATTCAGTTCCCTGGAGCTGTTTGATCTGGAAAAGGAAGAGCTTTCCTCCTTTTACCCGGAGTTTTCAACTTATGAGCAGCTCTGCAGATTCAGGGGATGTTCCCATGTGGCGGAGCCGGTGTGCGGCGTGCGGAACGCGGCGGAAACGGGGCAAATTTCAAAGATACGCTATGAAAATTACTGTCAGATATACAGAGAACTGAAAGAGAGAAGAAAATACTGATCGAATGGCCGGGAGAAGATATTTTTGGCCCCGGTTCGGTGGTGATGTTTCAGGACAGATCGCTTAAACGGCTGAACGGCCAGGCAGAAAGAAGCCTGTGCCGGAGGGAATGTCTGAAATTGGAGACCATGGAATGGAAAAAGATTGGAAAAATCTGGGAGATAAAATACTTGAATCAGTGACGGATGCGCTAAACTCCGGAGATTTCAGTCAGCTGAACGACCTGGTGTCCGGGACCGTGAACACTGTGGTCGAGGAAGTAAAAAGGCAGGCGGAACAGAAAAAAGAGCCGGAGGAGAATGATTTTATACGGTTCGCCCAGGAAAACGCCGAAAGCCGGGAAAAATGGGAGAGGCAGCAGGAGGAGATCCGCCGCAGGCAGGAGGAACGCCGGGAGGAATGGAGGAACCGCCAGCAGCAGAGACTCGACCGGGAAGCTGAGGAGCGCCGGGAGGCGGAGAAACGAAGGGAAGCCGAAGCCAGGAGAGCGGCCGCAGCGGGAAAATCCGGGACGGGCGGTCAGAGCCGTCAGAATCGGGTGAAAAAGATCCCCTTTGTACGGGTGGGGGATGTGTCAAGTATCTTAAATACCGTGTTTGGCAGTCTGTGGCTCGGACTGACGTTTCTTTTCGTTCTGCCGATCCTTCTGACGATGGACGGGAGCGGAGCCTTTTTTGCAATGCCGGTTTTTGTCTTTTTGCTGTTCCTTGCGGCCAGCTCCTTTTTGCTGTGGAAGGGTACCAAACAGCGGGGCCTTTTGAGCCGGGCGGAGCGCTACATAAAATTCTGTGGGAAGAAAATGTACGCGGACATAGAGGATCTGGCCCGTCACATGAACATGAGCGTCCGCGCCGTGAAAAAAGACTGGAAAAAAATGCTGGAAATAGGAATGTTTCCCCAGGGACACTTGGATAAACAGGAAACTTGTGTTATGCTTACAGATGAGGTGTACCGTCAGTACGTGGAGGCGGACAGGGCTTATCAGGACCGGGAGGAGAAGAAGGAACGGGAGAACCGCCCTTTGACACCAGGGGAACGGGAACAGGAGGAAAAGCGGAGACAGGAGAGCGAATTAAATTCCATGGTGGCCGAGGGAATGAGCTATATCCAGAAGCTCCGGGCGTTAAACGACGCCATTCCCGGGGAGGAGATCTCCGGCCAGCTTTCCCAGCTGGAAAGCCTGCTAAAGCAGATCTTTGACAGAGTGCGGGAGCACCCGGAACAGAAAGACCGGATACAGAAATTGATGGAATATTACCTGCCCACCACGGTGAAGCTGGTGGAGGCGTATGTGGATTTTGAAAAGGTGCAGGATCCCGGACAGGATATCCGGGAGGCCAAAGAAGAGATCTATAAGACCCTGGGGATCATCAACGAGGCCTTTGCAGAGCTCCTGAACAATCTGTTCCAGGATGCGGTCTTCGATGTGACCACAGACGCCCAGGTTCTGCAGACCATGCTGGCCAGGGAAGGGCTCAGGCGGGAGATGAACGCCCAGACCGTTTCCGATGGGATGGAAAAATCCGCAGAGAAAATCGTGCAGAAAGATAGCATACAAAAAGAAAACATACAAAAAGAAGCCATACAGGAAGAACCGCTGAAGAAGGAAATGTCGGTTGAGGAAGTCGTCGCTTCCCTCGGACTTCCGGGGATTGGGGAGGAGGATCCCGCCGGACAGGTTTTGAAAGCGCCCTGGGAAGAATAGCAGGCGGAAAACGGACGTCGGAAAGAAATTGGGCCGGATAAAAATCCGGGCGGCCGCAGAACGGAGGGACAGAGCCTGAAGGCGGTACGGCGGCGGAATGGAAACTTGAAACGGAAATAAGAGGAAGGCAGAGCAAAAATATAGGGAAGGCAAAACAAAAAGGGAGGAAAGGCAAATGAGCAATGAGAACACGGAAAAGGACTTGGAGGCCATGCTGAACGCGGCGCCCACACTGACGCTGGATCCGCTTCCGGAGCCCGGAGAGGCGATCTCCGGCGTACAGATGCCCTCACAGCAGCAGGAGGAAGAAAAGAAGCCCGAGGTTAAGGAGGTGGTTCTGACCCCGGCTGAGCAGAAGATGGTGGACGATTTCGCCGCTCAGATCGACCTCACCAACACCCAGCAGGTGATGCAGTACGGCTCCGGAAGCCAGAAGAAGATCGCGGATTTTTCGGAGACCGCCCTGGGAAACGTCCGCACGAAGGACATGGGCGAGATCGGGCAGATGCTCACCGACGTTGTAGCTGAGCTGAAAGGCTTCAACGAGGAAGAGGACAAGGGATTTTTCGGCAACATGTTCAAGAAGAGCTCCACGAAGCTGGAGAACATGAAGGCGAAGTATGACAAGGCGGAGGTAAACGTCAATAAGATCTGCAAGGTGATGGAGGGACATCAGGTGACGCTCCTGAAAGACATCGCCATGCTGGATAAGATGTACGAGCTCAACATGAATTATTATAAGGAGCTCTCCATGTACATACTGGCCGGCAAGCAGAGACTTGCCAAGGCAAAGAGCGAGGAACTGCCGGCGCTTCTGGCGAAGGCGGAGCAGAGCGGTCTTCCCGAGGACACCCAGGCGGCCAGAGATTTCTCGGCCCAGATCGACCGCTTTGAGAAGAAGATCTATGATCTGGAGCTGACGAAGACCATCTCTATGCAGATGGCGCCTCAGATCCGCCTGATTCAGACAAACGACACCGCTATGAGCGAAAAGATCCAGTCCACTCTGGTGAATACCATTCCCCTCTGGAAGAGCCAGATGGTGATCGCCATCGGTTTAAGTCACTCCACAGAGGCGGCAAAGGCCCAGAGAGAGGTTACGGATATGACCAATACCCTGCTGAAGAAGAATGCGGAGGCCTTGAAAACCGCCACAATCGAAACCGCAAGGGAAAACGAGAGGGGTATTGTTGACATTGAGACTCTCACCGCTACGAATCAGACGCTGATCAATACCCTGGATGAAGTGATGAAGATCCAGGAGGATGGAAGGGCAAAGCGCGCCAGCGCGGAAGTGGAACTGCAGCGCATCGAGGCAGAGATGCGTGAAAAATTGATTGCTGTGAGCAAGGGGAGTCTTGGACAGGAGGCGCAGTGATGAGTCTAAAGACAGCGTATGAACCGTTTTTTAAGATTGGAGCGGCTATCTCCCGGTGGGACCTGAAGACACCATCCCGCGTGGAATTGATAAAAGAAGAATTTTCCTCATTGACTGCGGAGAATGATATGAAACCATTCGCTTTTCTGGATGAGGAAACCAATCTGGCCCATCCGGAACTTTACAACACCGCCCCGGCCATTCGGACGGACAACGCGAAGCCCTATCTGGAGTTTGCCCGAGACAATGGGATTCCGCTTCGGGGTCACAACCTGGTCTGGCATAATCAGACGCCGAAGTGGTTCTTTTACCGGAATTATGACATGGAAGGAAAATTGGCTGACAGGGATCTGATGCTGGCGAGACTGGAACATTATATCCGCTCCGTTCTGGAGTATGTGCAGACGGAATATCCGGGGGTCATCTACGCCTGGGACGTAGTCAACGAGGCGGTGGACGAGGGTGACTTCCGAAAATCCCTGTGGCTTGAGACGGTGGGAAAAGACTTTGTGATCAAAGCCTTTGAGTTCGCGAGAAAATACGCGGCTCCGGGCGTGGCGCTGTTCTACAACGACTATGAGACGGCCCAGGAGTGGAAGCGGGATTTTATCATCAAGGAGATCCTGAAACCCCTGATGGAAAGGGGTCTGGTGGACGGCATGGGGATGCAGTCCCATCTCCTGATGGATCACCCCGGGATGGAGGAATACAGGACGGCTCTGAAGATGTACGGCGCCCTGGGGCTGGAAATTCACATCACAGAGCTTGACATGCACAACGCTGACCCGTCTGAGGAGTCCATGCACCGTCTGGCGGAGCGCTACGGGGAGCTATTCTCCCTTTTGGTCAGCGCGAAAAAGAAGGGAAAGGCCAACATCACTTCGGTGACCTTCTGGAACCTTCTGGATGAAACCAGCTGGCTTTCCGGTTTCCGACGGGAGACGAGTTATCCGCTGTTGTTCCACGGGGACTGCGAGAAGAAAGAAGCGTACTATAAGGTACTGGAAGTCTGTCAGCAGAAGTGAGGCCGGGAAGAATCCGGCGAATCTGAAAACGACGTGTTTCTCGGCTGACGATAACCTGGAGGAATATGTTTTTTCGGGATAACGAGGCGGCTTTCTTGTCCTTGCCAAAGCCGCCCATAAAATCCCGGTTCTGCAACAGGGCGCCTCCTTAAAATCAGCCGGCGCATCTTTTGGCACTTCTTATGGCAGCCCTGCGGCGCTGGCTGCGTGCAAGGGCGGTAAATTTATTGTAAAAAAAGTAGGAATATACCAAGAAGTCATTCCATTTTCCGATGCGCTCTTTGATCGTCCCGGTGTAATGTCTGCCGCCGATCGTCAGGGGGCCTTTTTCTTTGACATAATGGATCAGGTCGTCCTCCGTGAGGATGGAAACCGGGAAGTCCGTGTAGGCAAGCCCTATGTTGTCCTGCTTGTGGGAATCGCTTCCGCCGAAACAGGGGATCTGGAATTCCTCGGCCAGATCGACTGCCTCCGCATTGGCTTCTGCGGATTCGCAGCAGTTATAACCTTCCAGGAAATCAAACTGAGATACGATGTTCCGGTGCCGCCGGAAGGTCCGGCTCCTGCCGAAACTTAAAAATTTTTCGCCGAAGGGATGGGCGGGACCGATGATTCCTCCGTGATCGTGAACCAAGCGTATCAAGGCCCGCAGCGGAAGTCCCCTGGCGTCCAGCCCCTGCATGGAGGAGCCCTGCGGCATAATGATCAGAAAGTGACCGCAGCTGCGGGTGTCGTATTCAATTCCTTTCAGGACGGTAAAATCCCGAAAAACCGGGTCGGAATGATTTTCAACATAGTGCTGGTAGGCTTTATAAGAATTGTGATCGGTGATCACCATTCCATGAAACCCGTTATTCTTTAACAGCTGAACGTATTCTTTGAGCGGAATCCTGCTGTCCAGAGAACCCTCAGCTGTATGACAGTGCATATCAAATCGCATGACATTTCCCCCATATGTTTCAGATCCTATTTCAGTGTACCACTACTTTTTGAAAACGTAAATTCTTTTTTTGAATTTTTATGCTGACAAATGTTGGCCGGAAGAGCCGGGCAGCGCGATTTTCTTCTGCATCTTTTGTGAAGGAGAGCGTTTCGCGCAGTTTTTCTCATAAGTAAAACTGCGGGCGGATCTTTCGCAGGCCGGCAGCTGAGGGAGAAGGCAAGTACACAGCTGAGAGAGGGTACTGAGGGAGAGGGCAAGTAAAATGTCTTGCGTATGGGCATAAAAAAAGATATAATACCTATATAATGGCTTGGCGTCAGAAGTGTTTTCGACCGGCAAAACAGCAAAAAATATGGGAGTTTTGTTCATGAGTAAGATATCGATCGTTGTCCCTGTCTATTATAACGCGGATACCTTGGAGCTTTTGTATGATGATATGAAGGCGAAGATATTGGACAAGCTGGGTGATTACGAGATTGTCTTTGTGGATGACGGTTCCGGGGACGACTCCTGGAAAGTGATGAATCAGCTTCGTGAGCGGGATAAAAATATCCGATGTGTGAAGCTGTCAAAGAATTATGGGGAACACGCCGCGATCCTGGCGGGGCTTTCTGCCTGTACCGGTGACTGCGCCGTGACGAAACAGGCGGACCTGCAGGAGGACTCTTCCATCATTTTGGAGATGTATGAGAGCTGGAAAAGGGGTAACAAGGTGGTTCTGGCCGTGAGGAAGGAGCGCAGGGAGAATAAGATAAAGGTTTTCTTTGCAAACATGTATTATGCACTGGTCCGCAGGATGGTAAATAAAAATATGCCGACGGGGGGGTGCGATTGTTATCTGATTGACAGGAAGGTAATAGAAGTGCTGGAACGACTGGATGAAAAGAATTCCTCTCTTACGCTTCAGGTCATGTGGGTGGGATTCCAGACGGATATGATCTATTTCGTCCGGCAGGACAGAGAAATCGGGAAGTCCCGGTGGACGCTGTCTAAAAAGGTAAAGCTGGTGGCGGATTCTATCTTCAGCTTTTCTTACATGCCGCTCCGGCTGATGATGGGGCTGGGAATCCTGTTCGACATCGCCGCATTGATCCTCTTTGTCTCCGTGCTGGTGGAAAAATTTACGGTCGGTACGCCGATTCAGGGCTGGGCGTCCATTATGTGTGTGCTGTTATTTGGTTTTGGTATTTTGATGCTGATGCTGGGAATCATTGGCGAGTATATCTGGAGGGCCCTGGATGCGGCCCGGAACCGGCCTGCGTATATCATTGATGAGATCAGGGATGAGGATTCTACAAAATGATACAGTTCATCCAGGAACATAAAAAAAAGTGCATTTCACTTCTCTGGATAGCGGTTGTCCTGGCCAGTATAAAGAGTTTATTTACGGATGTTGGTTTTGACAACGCTTATACGGTGGCCATGTCGTTCCGGCACCTGAAGGGCGACGGCATGTTTGCCCAGATGTGGGAGCCCCATCAGACGTCCATTTTTTTTACGGATTTTTTCATGTGGCTCTATCACTTATTTGTACCGTCCTACACAGGGGTCATGTTTTATCTGCAGATTGTGGGCACAGCATTTTTTGCGGCAATCGGAGTTCTGCTCTATAGATTTTTGAAAGAGATAACGGGAAACGATATCGCACAGCTGGCGGTAATGTTCTTTGTCATGTTCCGGGCAAAGCAGACACCATTTCCGGATTTTGCAAATCTGCAGATTGCGTTTTCGATGCTGACGTTTCTCTCTTTGGTTTACTTTCTCAGGGAACAGCGAAAAAAGAGATATCTTTGTCTTGCCGCCGTCTTCCTGTGTCTGGAAATTTTGTCATATCCATCCTGCCTGCTGGCCTTTTTTCCCGTAGCGCTGATTCTTTTTACAAAAACGGAGCACCGCTGGAAGAATTTGGGAATTTTTACAGGTGTCTGTGCCCTGTTCGGCGGGATATATACAGGGTATTTTCTATGCAAGATAGGTCCCGGAAGGTTTTTTTCAAATTTGATCAATATTTTATATTCTGATTCCCATAGCGGTGAGGCTTTCGTCAGCCCGTGGAACTATTTTTCCGGTCTCATCACGGCGGTTCTGTGGGTGATTTTATGCGCTGTTTTTGCTTGGATCCTGCAGTATGGCGCGTATAAGTTTCTGAAAAAAGCGATTTCGTTCTGGGGCATATATGGGCTGGTTCTGTTTTTTACTGAATTTGCCTTTCTGTTTCTGCAGAAGATACTTTCTCTGGACTGGACTTGTGTGTTTTATATCCTGCCTGCCCTGCTCATGGCGCTTAGCGGTTTTTCCTATAAGGATATGGACGAGTGGGAGAGGACCGTCTGGGTGACAGGCGTGTCCTTTGCGGCTGCCTCGTTTATTGCCACATGGCTACTGACGGATCTGGGACTAATTACAATGATGTCGTATATGGTTCTGGGGGGCGTGGTATCCTTTATTGCTCTGCGGCACAGGAAAAGACAGATTGAGGTCTTTCTGCTGGCGGTTTGTGCTCTGGTCATTATGCACCGCGGGCTGGTGGTATGGGGGTATGCAAACAAGGGTGGGATCTGGATGGTACAGGATGTTAAAAAGATTATTCTATCCGGACCGTCCATAGGAATCGTGTGCGATTATATGACATATTATCAGATCACTTATGATGCGGAAGATCACAGTAAGTTTGTAACACCGGAGGATACTCTTTTTCTTGTGGGAGGATGGCTGATCGATCCGCTGGAGTTTTTGCTCACGGATGCAGATATCGGCAATTATTCCACCATAGACACTCCTGTTTACAACGAAAAATTGCTGGACTATCTGGAGGCTTATCCGGAAAAAACGCCTACGGTGGCAGCTGTCAGTTGCTTTTACGGCAACATGCAGGTTCCAGAGACAGACTGGATCGTTCAGTGGGTGAAGGAACATTATGAGATGGTGGGAGAAGGGCGATATTGGCGGTATTATCGTCTGAAAAAATAGATTTGGATTTGGTATGCGGCACAGTCACCCGCTGGATGTCCGGCATGAAGGAGATTAAGTCTGCGGGGGAATTCCCTATCCTATGGCGGTTGTTTTGGGCGAAAGGGGACAGAGTATCGGAAAGCAGGGAAGATACAGAAATAAAGGAAGGCAAGAGCTGTTTCAGAAGAACATCTCAAGGAGGATGACAATGCAGAATCAGGGACCGCAGATGTTGGAGTTTCAGGAAAAGGGCGATGAAAGGGGCCATCTCATCGTCTGCGAAGGCGGGGGACAGGATATTCCCTTTGACATAAAGAGGATTTTCTATATTTATGGGTCGGAACAGGGGATCGTCCGGGGGCAGCACGCGAACCGGGAGACGGAGTTCGTCATCATCAACGTGGCAGGATCCAGTAAGATCCGGGTCCGGGACGGGAGAGGGAACGAAGCGGTATTCATCTTAAACCGTCCCAGGACGGGCGTGTATATTCCCAGGATGATCTGGAAAGATATGTATGACTTCAGCGAGGATTCCGTTCTTCTCTGCCTCGCGTCGGAGCATTATAAGCCCGACGAATACATCAGGGATTACGAGGAGTTCTTAAAGGCGGTCCGTGAGGAGAATCCGGAGGAGTGAGAAAATATACTCCCGCCGAAGGTTCTAAAGTCGGGAGCGGACAGGCACATGACGGGACGACGCGGTTTTCAGGCGATAGGAAAGATAGAGGGATAAGATGAAGGTAATGGCGAACACCCTGGACCGGGGGTTTTTTATGTATCAGGAGGAGTTTGAAAAGAAAGCGCTGGAAGTGCTCAGGTCCGGCTGGTATGTGCTCGGAAAGGAAGTGAGCTCCTTTGAGGAGGAATTCGCGGAATATGTGGGCTGTAAGCATTGCGTGGGTCTTGCCAGCGGTCTGGACGCCCTGTGGATCGCTTTTCGGCTTTTGGGAATTGGGGCGGGAGATGAAGTCCTGGTACAGGGAAACACTTATATCGCGTCCGTGATGGGGATTACGATGAACGGTGCAACGCCGGTCTTTGTGGAGCCGGATGAATATTATAACCTGGACGCGTCAAGGCTGGAGGAAAAGATTACGGAAAGAACCAGGGCTGTTTTGGCGGTTCATCTCTATGGACAGGCATCCAATATGGAAGAGATCATGGAGGTTGCAAAACGGCACAACCTTCGGGTGGTGGAGGACTGCGCGCAGTCCCACGGGGCTAAATTTGACGGCCGGATGACAGGAACCTTCGGGGACATCGGGTGTTTTTCTTTTTATCCTTCCAAGAACCTTGGAGCCTTTGGAGATGCGGGCGCCATTGTCACAAACGATGAAAAAATCGCGGAAGATGCCAGGATATTTCGAAATTATGGCAGTGAAAAGCGCTATTATAACAAGGTGATAGGAGCAAATTCCAGGCTGGACGAGATGCAGGCAGGGCTCCTCAGAGTCAGACTTAGACATATGGAGGAACTGGAAACTCAGAAAAGGGGGATCTGCGAAAGGTATTTGAGGGAGCTGGACGGGGAAAAATTTCTGCTTCCCCGGATCCGGGAGGGAGCGACCCATATCTGGCATCAGTTTGTGATCCGCTCCGACAGGCGTGATGAGCTGATGAAATATCTGAGGGATCAGGATATTGGCACTCTGATCCATTATCCGATTCCACCCCATCTGTCAGAGGCATACAGGTATCTGGGATTCCGAAAGGGCGATCTGCCTGTCACGGAAAAGTATGCGGACACCGTTCTCTCCCTTCCTCTTTTTTATGGGATGACAGAGGAGGAACAGAGTTATGTCATAGAGTGTATGAATCGGTTTTAGAGGCGGGCATGAAAGAAAAATTGTTAAAAATCCTGGGAGAAGAAAAGTGGAAAAGCTGTGTGCAGTTTGTGAAATTCGGGCTGGTTGGCGTGAGCAATACGGCTGTGACGTATATCCTGTATGCGCTCATAATCTTTCTGCTTCGGAACTGTGGCTGGGAACAGGATTTCATTTTTGCGAATATGACTTCTTTTACCATCAGTGTTTTCTGGTCTTTTTACTGGAACAATAAATATGTTTTTCAAGAGAAGGAGAAAGGAAGCCGTCAAAAGTGGAAAGCTCTGGGGAAGTGTTTTCTCTCATACGGATTTACGGGATATATCCTTGACAATATTTTGTCTTACATCTGGATACGGCAAATGGGAATATCACGGTATCTGGCACCGCTTTTGAATCTGATATTCAGCGTACCTGTGAATTTCCTTTTGAACAAGCTTTGGGCCTTTCGGGATGAGCCTGCTTCCCACGAAACAATCTCAAAAAGGCGGAACGAAACAATCCCAAGAGAGCGGAGGAGTTGACAGCCTGGGGAAAGTATGTTACAATATCTTCAACTTGTTCACGGGAACAGGAACCTGGTTTTAAACACGTAAGGAGGTTTCGATCATGAAACACATTAAGACTTTGACCACCAGAGATCTGAAGGAGTCCATGAAGAAGGGCGGATGCGGCGAGTGCCAGACTTCCTGCCAGTCCGCATGCAAGACGTCCTGCACGGTGGGAAATCAGAGCTGTGAAAAGCTGAAATAAGTTTTGGAAAGCAGGAGAGACTATCGTAAGCAGCGATCTAGGGTCGCTGCTTATTTCTTGAAACGGGAAACCGGACGCTTTTGAGCGGAAAGGTTGAAAACAGATGAGGTCCGAAGGAAAGCGAGGACTGTGAATCGGGAAACAGGAGCGGAAATGCCCTGCGGCCGGAAAAGAGGAAGGCAGTTTGATACACCAGTATAAAAGCAATGGATTGAATATTGTTATGGATGTGAACAGCGGTTCGGTTCATGTGGTGGATAATATCGTCTATGACATGATTCCATTGATAGAGCCTCTGGTCAACGAAGGCATCAAGGACGCGGACACTGTAAAGACGGCGGTTTTGAACCTTGCGGGGATTCCTTACCCAGAGGATGAGATTTCCGAGGCGGTGGATGAGGTCCTGGAACTGGAGAAAAACGGTCAGCTGTTTGCTCCGGATATCTATGAAAATTATGTCTTTGATTTTAAGAAGCGTTCCACTGTGGTGAAGGCCCTGTGCCTGCACATCGCCCATGACTGTAACCTGGCGTGCCGGTATTGTTTCGCGGGTGAGGGGGAATACCATGGGAGAAGGGCGCTGATGAGCCTGGAAGTTGGAAAGAAGGCCCTGGATTTCCTCGTGGCGAATTCCGGAAACCGGGTGAATCTGGAGGTGGATTTCTTCGGCGGGGAACCGCTGATGAACTGGCAGGTGGTCAGGGATCTTGTGGAGTACGGGAGGAGCCTGGAAAAGCCTCATAATAAAAAGTTCCGGTTCACACTGACTACCAATGGCGTTCTTTTGGACGATGAAATCTTGGAATTTGTCAACCGGGAGATGAGCAATCTTGTCCTGAGCATTGACGGCAGGAAGGAGATCCACGATCTCATGCGGCCTTTCCGGGGAGGGCAGGGAAGCTACGACCTGATCGTCCCGAAATTTCAGAAGGCGGCGGAAAGCCGAAATCAGACCAATTATTATGTCCGGGGGACTTTTACCCGGAATAATCTGGATTTTTCGGAGGATGTGATCCATCTGGCGGATCTGGGGTTTCAGCAGATCTCCGTGGAACCGGTGGTGGCCCAGCCTACGGATGATTACGCGATCCGGGAGGAGGATCTTCCGAAGCTGAAGGAGGAATACGACAAGCTTGCCCTGGAGATGATCCGCAGGAGGAGGGAGGGAAAGCCCTTCAATTTCTTCCATTTTATGATCGATCTGCAGGGAGGCCCCTGCGTGGCAAAGCGCCTGTCCGGGTGCGGCAGCGGGACGGA